>CANSYV010000199.1 GCA_947651335.1 uncultured Lachnospiraceae bacterium | reverse complement strand
GAAGAAAGAGGAGCAGTCCGCCAATTCCACGGAGACAGAAGAGGTTCCGA
This sequence comes from uncultured Lachnospiraceae bacterium, assembly GCA_947651335.1. GTDB lineage: Bacteria > Bacillota > Clostridia > Lachnospirales > Lachnospiraceae > MGBC164599. Next base: position 4,116 of record CANSYV010000199.1, on the reverse strand, counting down.
TAATCAGTTCCTTTTTATCCTGGATCTGGGTGTCAGATGTTTGGGTATCGGATGTCTCAGTATCAGATGTTCCAGTATCCGCGGACTGCTCCTCTTTCTTCTGTCCGCATCCGGCAGTCATTATAGATATCATGATAGCACACATACTGATCATTAAAAGTTTCTTTTTCATTTTCTTTTCTCCTTCGTCTTTTCAAAATGTGTCAGGTTCCTGCTTATTATATTTCCGCCCACCTGTGGCACGCGGCATAATGTTCTTCTCCTATCTCCTTTAGGTCAGGCTCCGCCTCCCTGCAGATTTCCACCGCATAAGGACACCGGTTCTGAAAACGGCATCCCCTGGGCGGATTCACCGGGCTGGGCATTTCCCCCTCCATGGGGATTCTCACCTTCTTTTTTGCCATGGCAGGGTCCGGAATGGGAATCGCCGACAAAAGCGCCCTGGTATACGGATGCCTGGGAGAGTGATACAGGGCTTTTGATGTGGTAATCTCCATAATTTTGCCCAGATACATGACCATCACCCTGTCGGAAATATATTTTACCATGGAAAGATCGTGGGCGATGAACAGATAGGTGAGCCCCCGTTCTTCCTGAAGCCGATCCAGCAGGTTGACAATCTGGGCCTGGATGGAAACATCCAAAGCGGAAATGGGCTCGTCACAGACGATGAATTCCGGTTCCACAGCCAGAGCCCTGGCAATTCCTATGCGCTGTCTCTGACCGCCGGAAAATTCATGTACATAGCGGCTTCCATACCCAGGGTCAAGACCCACTGTCTTAAGAAGAGTGCTTACCCGCTCCTGAATCTCGTCCCTGCCGGAGGCCATTTTGTGGGCCCGGATTCCCTCGGCAATGATATTTTGAATTTTCATTTTCGGGTCCAGGGATGCGTAAGGGTCCTGGAAGATAATCTGGGCCTGTTTGGTGAATTTTTGTCTTTCTGCCCGGTTCATGCAGTGGACGTCAGCTCCCCGGTATAAAACCTGCCCGTCTGTCTTATCATAGATTCCCAGACAGGTGCGCCCGCAGGTGGTCTTTCCGCAGCCGGACTCTCCCACCACACCCAGGGTTTCTCCCTTTCGGATATAGAAGGAAACCCCGTCTACGGCTCTAAGAGTCTTCCTTCCTCCCACTTTGAAATATTTCTTCAGTCCTATGACTTCCAATAGATAATCGGTCTGGTTCATCATTCGTTCCCCCTTTGCAGCCAGCAACAGACCTGATGGCTTTCACTTAATCTGGTATTTTGGGGAAATTCCTTCCCGCAGACAGAAAGCCGCCTGGGGCATCTGTCCGCAAAAGGACACCCTTTGGGGGGATTGGCCATGTTGGGAGGCGCTCCCTCAATGGTCTCAAGATGTCCCTGCTCCAGGTCCAGCCTGGGCACTGCCGCCAGCAGAGCCTTGGTATAAGGATGGGCTGGGCGGTAGAAAATATCCTCAGCGCTGCCTGTCTCCACCACTTTTCCCGCGTACATGACGATAATATGCCGGGCGCAGTCTGCCACAATCCCCAGATCGTGGGTAATCAAAATGACAGTCATCCCATGTTCCTGCTGAATCTCCTTCATCATATCCAGAATATCCGCCTGCACCGTCACGTCAAGAGCCGTGGTGGGCTCGTCGGCGATGAGAAGCTGGGGATTCAGGGTCAGCGCAATGGCAATCATCACCCTCTGGCGCATACCCCCGGAAAATTCATGGGGATATTGTTTCATGCGCATGGGGGCATTGGGAATCCCCACCAGTTCCAGCATGCGGATTCCCTCCTGCCAGGCTTTCTGTCTGCTGATTTTTTCATGCACCATGATTTTCTCCGTGATCTGCCTGCCAATGTTCATGGTGGGATTTAACGCAGTCAGCGCATCCTGAAAAATCATGGAACATTTCTGTCCCCGGTAACTCTCCCACTGTCTCTTTGTATAAGCTAATATGTTTTCACCACGGAATAGAATTTTGCTTTCTCCTGACACCATTCCCGGTTTCTGGATCAGTCCCATAATGGATTTGGACGTGACAGATTTTCCACAGCCGGACTCTCCCACAATGGCGGTGACCGCCCCTTCTTCTATCGTAAAGGAAACATCCCTCACTGCCTGTATTTCCCCGGCATGGGTCCTGAATGTGACAGAGAGATTTTCTACTTGTAATATGTTACCCACCGCTTTTTCCTCCATAGTAATCCGTCATCCTATTTCACCAGTTTGGGGTCCAGAATCTGCTGAAGCATATCCCCCAGCACATTAAAACACAATACCGTAATCAAAATCAGCGACCCGGGAATCACCGCACAAATGGGATTATACAAAATGTACTGCTGGGCGCTCTGCAGCATACTCCCCCAGGATGCCATGGGAAGCTGTATGCCATAGCCCAGAAAGCTCAACGCCGACTCGTCCAGAATGGCATTGGCAATGCTCAGGCTGGAGGCGACAATAATCTGAGGCATCAGATTGGGAATGATATGTCTCCAGATGACAGCGCTTTGGCGCACCCCCAGTGCCTTGGCAGCTGTTACAAAATCACGCTCTTTCAATGTCAGTGTCTGTGCTCTCACCACTCTGGCCACTTTTGTCCACGAGAATGAGGCCAGCATCAATACCAGCGTTACCATATTTCTCGGCATGAACGCATACACCACAATAATAAACAGCAGGCTGGGCACAGATAAAAATACATCCACCACCCGCATACAGATACTGTCCACTTTTCCGCCCTTATATCCGCTCACTGTCCCGATGAATGTGCCGATAAGCACCGCTACACACATGGCCGCAAATCCCACCAGCAGGGAGACTCTGCCCCCGTACAGGGCCCTGGTAAAAGTATCCCGTCCCAGACTGTCCGTGCCAAAGATGTGCTTACTGCTCATCCCCTGCAGCTTTTCCGCCACATTCACCGCGTCCGGGTCGTAAGGTGACAGGGGCGCCAGCAGAGAAGCCGCCATAACAGCCAGCAGAAGTCCTGTGCACAGAACCGTCATCTTATTGGAAAAGAATACCTTTTTCATCACTTTCCTATCCATTTTCCTTTTCCTCTCCCCGCTTGATTCTGGGATCGGCGAATCCATACAGAATATCTGCCAGAAAATTCCCGATCAAAAGTACCATGCATGCCAGCATGGTGATTCCCATAATCATGGTATAATCCCGGCTGTTGATGGCATCCATGCACAGAGTTCCCAGTCCCGGCCAGCCAAACACCGATTCCACAATGAAAGAACCGGTAATCAAAGTTCCAAAGTTCATTCCCACCATAGTAATAATAGGAAGAAGGCAGTTCTTCAGCACATGCCGGTACATCACCTGTATTTTGGGCACTCCTTTGGAAATGGCGGTGACCACATATTCCTCTTCCCTCTGCTCTATGGTATTGGAACGGATATACCGGACAAACACCGCCGTGTTATTCACACTGAGCACAATCACCGGCAGAACCCCATGGCGGATCACATCTGCGGCAGAATTGACGCCGATGGTGCGCATGCCCGAACTGGGAAGCCATCCCAATTTCAGAGAAAATACAATGATGAGCATAATCCCAAACCAGAAGGCCGGAAGGGAGATGCCCAGATACGAGATGCCGCTGATGATGTTATCCACCCATTTATTCTTATAGGAGCCTGCCAAAAGCCCCAGGGGAATGGCCAGGATAACAGATAACAAAAGCGCCGCCCCCATAAGCCCTATGGTGTTGGGAAGTTTATCCATAATCTGCTTTTTCACCGGCTGGTGGTTACTGACAGACAGCCCCCAGTCTCCATGAAGCATCTTTCCCGCCCAGTTCAGGTAGCGCTGTGCCGCATTTCCGGTAAGCCCCAGGGACTCCCGCATATCCTCCAGCTGCTCGTCTGTCATCTTGTAGACAGATACGGAAGGTGATGTGTAGAGATACAGGGGGTCTCCCGGTGAAAAATAGATAATCGAAAACGCGAACATGGACACAAATACGAATACCACAGCCATCTGAGCCAGACGCTTTCCTATAAAATGACTCATCTTAACGCTCCAATCCAGCAGGGGCTGCCGGAATGCGCAAATCCCATTTTCCGACAGCCCCTGTATTTCTATCATTTGAATGAAAGTTTGGTATAATCTTCGAATACCGGTGTTGT
>CANSYV010000198.1 GCA_947651335.1 uncultured Lachnospiraceae bacterium | reverse complement strand
GTAATTCAGCAAAATAGACTTGGCATGTCCGATATGCAGATATCCGTTGGGCTCCGGGGGAAAACGGGTACATACAGACTGGTACACCCCGTCTTCCAAATCCTTGTCAATCATCTGCTCAATAAAATTTCTGGATACCGCTTGTTCTTCCATAACTCACTCTCTCCTCTATTCAGTTTGAAGCCTGAATGTATACCGTTTTGTCTTAGGCGATGCATACACCTTTTTTCCTCTGCGCATGTTCGCCGTCACATATACATAGTACTTCCGGTTCTTACTCAGTCCTGTAATAGCTGCCTGGGTTTCCTGTGTGGTCTTCACCTTTCGATAGCCGCTGGCGGGATGGTCTGTCAGATATACTGTGTAGTCTGCCGCCCCCTCCACTGCCGGCCAGGATGCCAGAGACACGCTGTGGCTTCCCCACTTGAATTTTACCCGTGGCTGCTGGGCTATATACGTATAAGAAGCTGTCCCATAGACATTCTTCCCGTTCACCCTGCTATACCCGCGGATACGCAGTTTATAAAACCTGCCCGGCAGAATATCCGTAAGCACGGTGCTGGTCTTTTTCCCTGAATGATACCGTTTCACCGTATCTTTCGATAAACTTTCCGCCAGAAATTCATACCCCTGGGCACTCTCCACATCCTTCCAGTATATTTTCATAGTCCGGGATGTGGCATAGCTTTTCTGGCTGCGAATGCTGATCTTCCCTGGAAGCGTCACGCAATCAGCCAGCAGATACGCGTCCCCCTTTTCGCCTTCCTCATTGTACGGCACAATTTTTATCCCATACTTTCTTCCGGCTTTCGGCAGGTTCACAGATACAGACGGACGGGCCGCTGATGTCTCCACCCTTTTTAACAGATGGTATTTTTTATGAACCGCATATCTGTAAGAAATCTCGTAAGAGACCGCCTCACCTGCCCGTTCCCAGGACAATGTCACTTTCTTCTGCCCAGCTGCAGTCTGCGCAATCTTTCCACGGCTCTCAGCCGCCACAGAGACTGTCAGCCCCGCGGACAACAGCAGAAACAGCAAAATCACCTGCAGACACCTTGAAAACTTCATAAAATGCCCTCCTTAAAATAAATCAGCAAAACTGCCTCTTGAACATTCCCTGCATTATAAGGTATACTCTATAATGATTACCTAATGAAATGAGGCAGAATTTATGACAAAAGACAATTACGGACAATACACAGACGAAGAATTAATCCAGCGTCTGCGAAATGGGGAGACAGAAATCTCTGAATACCTGTTGGAAAAATACAAAGGTATCGCCCGGAAAAAGGCGCGTGCCATGTATTTAATCGGGGGTGAAACAGATGACCTGATCCAGGAAGGCATGCTGGGACTGTTCAAAGCGATTCAAAGTTACAGCCCCAAAAAGGAAGCCTCCTTCCGCACCTTTGCCATTTTATGCATGGAGAGGCAGATGTACAACGCCATCCAGGTTTCCAACAGGCAGAAACATCAGCCATTGAATTCCTATATATCCCTCAGCGAAGAATTTACAGAAGACAATATCTTCGACCAGCTGGTTATCAGCAATCCGGAATCTATCATCATTGACCAGGAAACTGCCCGGGATATGGAACAGCGCATCCTGCAGAACCTCAGTCCATTTGAACGGGAAGTGTTCACCTGTTATCTGCAGGGCAGCAATTATCTGCAGATCGCGGAAATGTTTCATAAAAGCCCCAAATCTATCGACAACGCCATCCAAAGAATACGAAAAAAAGTCCGCAGTATTATCTCTACAGCATTTTCCCACTAGTACAGCGTTGCGTAAATATCGGTGAATAATGTGCCTGATATTTTTGTCAGCGCAAGGCGGCTGAATGAGGCGCTGCGGCGGCATCGCCGATTGAAGCCAGAGCCCGGTCATAATACTCTTTTGTTCCAGCGTCAAAAGCCACCAATAATACTTCTCTGACCGCCTTTGCATGTGCGGAAAATTCTCTCAGAGTCTCCACGGCAATTCTGGAAGCCTGGTCCAGGGGAAAGTGGTAGACTCCTGTGCTGATAGACGGAAATGCCACCACCGCACACCCATGAGCCTCTGCCAGTTCCATACAGCTGCGGTAGGAATCTGCCAGCAGCTGAGCCTCCCCGTGGTTTCCGCCCTGCCAGATGGGCCCCGGTGTGTGGATCACATACTTGGCAGGAAGCCTGTACCCTTTCGTAATCTTAGCCTGTCCGGTATCACAGCCGTGAAGTTTTCTGCATTCTTCCAGAAGCTGGGGCCCGGCGGCCCGGTGTATGGCCCCGTCAACACCTCCGCCCCCCAGCAGTGATGTATTGGCCGCATTTACGATTGCATCACATTCTATCTTTGTAATATCTCCTAAAATAGTTTTGATCTCCATAGCATCCCCTCCGCGAAGTTTCCTATACGATAAAAAACTCTCCTCTTAGGAGAGTTTTTTATAAAAGCTGTCTAGGGGACTTGAACCCCCGACCTCCGCCTTACCAAGGCGACGCGCTACCGACTGCGCCAAGACAGCAGCTCAATATGAACAAGATCTAATGTTCAAATTGCTCAACAATGACATGACCAACGCTCGCTATGTATATTAACAAAATAAAGCCTCTTTGTCAAGTACCTTTTCCTGTCAAATTTTAAAGTTTTTCATCCAATCATAACATTTCAAAAATTTCAAAACCGCAGTTCCCGGATATCCTGCAGAATATCCCCATATTCTCTGCTCTTTCCGAACAGAAGCGTTGTTCCAAGCACAAATCCCCTGACACCCTTGGGGGCAAACTCGAGAATTTTATCCGCGCTGCATGCCCCGTCCCAGTAGATCTCAAATCCCATATCCTCTTTGATAGCCAGAAGTTTGGTAATCTTTTTCCCCACATAGGGCAGATACATCTGGCCTGCGTTGCCTGGATTCACAGACATGACCAGCACCTTCCTGGCAATCCGCAGCATCTCCATCACAGTTTCCACAGACGTCCCGGGATTCACCGCAATTCCCGGCGTCATTCCCGCGTCAATGATGCTCTGCAGGGTGGTAGAGGGATGATACTCAGCCTCCGGATGGATATAGACTGTATCTCCCGGCCGCAGACTCCGCAGAAACAGCCCTATATGGTTGTTGGGATGCTCAATCATCAGATGCACATCCAGAGGTTTGGAAGAAGCGCCTGCAATATAGCGCATATCGTTCAGTGACATGGCAAAATTAGGCACATAGCGCCCATCCATAATATCAATATGGAAAGAATCAATGCCGCCCTTTTCCAGATTCTCCACTTCCTTTTCCAGATTTCCGTAATCCGCACACATCATAGATGCCATCAATTCAAACTTCATGCCTGCACTATTCCTCCATCCCTGCTGATATACCTATTCCAGAATCTCTATATTTTGTATCATAACCGGCTTGCCCGCCTTTTGACACAGCTGCACCAGGCTGCTGCCGTCTCCATAGTAGGCGTCACACAATGCGATTGCCCTGTTTAAATCCGCGGAATCGTCATAGATTCCCCATCCCTCTGCCTTATATTGTTCCACAAGGTTCTGGTACTCTTTCCACAACTGGGGTTCCATAGCCTCTATAGTTGCCTGTATCAATGGATGGGGGCGCCACAAAAGTGCTGTGTCCTCCTGCCGCTCTTTAAATACACGGAAGACAAACCGCATTTTCTCCAGCATTTTTTCCTTTTCATTTACCAGTACATTGACCGTGGTATTATAGAGAACGATTTTTTTCCTGCTGCCGTCTTTCTTTTCAATCACCTTTTTCCAGTGCTCCGGTATGGTTACAGAATCCCCGGAAGCACTCAGGGCTTTGTCAATTTTGGGGGAGCCCAGCCCCAGAATTCTGTCTTCCCAGTATACCTTCGTGTGTTCCCCGGTGATCCTTGTCAATATCTTAATATATACCTGCCGCATATTCTCTGACTGGACAATCACCTTATCAGAATTGAGCACACCGGGAATTTTACAGAAATGTTCCAGGTTCTCCAGGGCCCGTTCATCCTCCGGGTCTGCCTCGGCCAGAACAAAATACGGAATATAGATGAGCTTATCGGTATACTTTTTTAAATTTTTCGTATAGAAGAAGGGATGCACACTGGTGACAAAATTACAGTCATCATAAGGGTTGTGGATAAATATTTTTGCATGGATCTGTGAGACAGGCAGGCTCTTTACCACTGAATTTCTG
>CANSYV010000197.1 GCA_947651335.1 uncultured Lachnospiraceae bacterium | reverse complement strand
GGATATTGCCCACGGTCTCCAGTTTGGGGCTTTCTCCGGATTTGATTCTGTGGAAGAATGTTATGGCGATCTGGCCTGCCATATTCATGCCATGGAGACAGGGCTTTCCTCAGACCCGCCTATGAACTGGAGAATCTCCTCTCTGGATTCTTACCAGCTGATTTCCAATTCAGATGCCCACTCCCCGGCGAAGCTCGGCAGGGAGGCCAGCCTTTTGGATATTCCGCTTTCTTACGAAGGATTGAAAAATGCCATCCAGACGGGGAAGGGCCTGGAAGGCACCATTGAATTTTTCCCGGAGGAAGGGAAGTACCATTATGACGGACACCGAAAATGCGGCATCTGCCTTTCCCCCGGGGAAACAAAAAAATACAACGGGATATGTCCGGTCTGCGGGAAAAAGCTCACCATAGGGGTCTCCCACCGCATTGAGCAGATGGCTGACCGGCCTGAGGGCTATCTTCGTGAGCATAGAAATCTATATGAGAGTCTGGTTCCTCTGCCGGAAATCATCGGGGCGTCTGTGGGACATTCTGCCTCCAGCGCCAAGGTAGTCCGTGAATATGAAACCATGCTTCGGAAACTTGGCCCGGAATTTTCCATATTAAGGGAAATCCCCCTGGAGGAAATCCGAAGCGTCTCCGGCATCCTGATCTCGGAAGGAATCCAGCGTTTAAGGAAAGGACAGGTCACGAGACTTCCCGGATTTGACGGAGAATATGGCATCATCCAGCTGTTTACTCCAAGGGAGCTGGACCAGCTGGACGGGCAGATGAGTCTTTTCGAAAACCTGCTGTCCGTGCCGGGGGAACAGACCGCCTCCTCAAACCCTCAGCCGAAAACACTCTCCGGACAGGAAACGGTTTTGCCCAGGTCTGCAGCCGCCGCCACTGCCCCCGAGACAGGCGTTCCGTCAAAAATCACAGTAAATCAACACCAGCGCCAGGCAATCGAATCCATTGACCGTGTCACAATGGTGGCTGCAGGTCCGGGAACCGGAAAGACCAGTACACTGATTTCCCACATCCTGTATCTTTTAAAGATGCGGCGGATAAAGCCATCTTCTATTACAGCCGTTACTTTTACAAACCAGGCTGCCAAAGAGCTGCGGGAACGTGTCAAAAAGGAAATGGGAAAAGGAACAGCATTCAGAAAGCTGCAGGTGGGAACTTTTCACTCGATTGCTTGGAAACTTCTGAAAGACAGTGGAAGAGAATTTACACTTGCCGGAGACGCGGAAGTCAGGGAGCTGGCCGACAGGCTCATAAAAGAGTATGCCCTGGATATGCCGGTCTCCCGGTTTTTAACTGAGATTTCTAATTTTAAGACAAGCATGTGCCTGGACGGCTCCTGCACCCGGACAGATACGGCTGTTTCCCAGGATGATCTGCTTTCAGCTTCTGCACCAGCACACGACTCTGCTTTTACAGATGCTTTCCAGGCATATGAGAACTGCCTGAAGGAATGGAATGCCCTGGATTTTGACGACCTGCTGCTGGAGGCCCTGCATATGGCCCGGGATACAGGGGATCATGAGAAAAAAGGCACGGATGCCGGCCAGTTTTCTTACCTGATGGTAGATGAGTTCCAGGATATCAACCCCCTTCAATACCAGCTTATGAAAGCCTGGAACAAAAATGGAAAGGAATTATTCGTGATCGGAGACTCAGACCAGGCCATCTACGGTTTCCGCGGCGCTGACGCCAAATGTTTCCAAAGATTGAAAGCTGAATTTCCCAATGCCCGCCAGATTACCCTGGAAGAAAATTACCGTTCCACACCCCAGATACTTTCCCTGGCCTGCGAAATAATCTCCAAAAATCCAGGAGGGGACAGACAACTGCACCCCAACAGGCCGCAGGGCAGCCCTGTCAGATTTGTACAGACTGCCAGCGAAAAGGCAGAGGCTATATGGATAGCCAAAGAAATCAACCGTCTTGCAGGCGGCATCGGAATGCTGGAGGCACAGGAATTATTTGCGGAAACAGAAGGAAAGGCGTGGAGCTTCGATGACATTGCGGTGCTGTACCGGACACACAGGCAGGCTGATTTGTTAGAAACCTGCCTCAAAAGAGAGGGTATCCCCTATCTGGTGGCTGGAAGGGAACATTTCCTTCAGGAGCCGGCTGTGCGGGGAACTGTAAACTTCTTCAAAAGTCTGATGCAGCCAGAAAACGCTCTGGCCCGGGATACCGCCAAGAAGCTGCTATGTGACTTAAACCTGGACGAGATGGCAGAAAAATATCAGCCCCAGCTGAATCGGAAAAAGCCCCAGAAAATCCTGGAGGAGTGGATGGCGGACCTGAATCTGGACAAAGACCCCGCCATGGACAGGCTGTATCAGACCGCCATTTTCCATCAGACAATGGCAGAGTTTTTGGAGGAGCTGGAACTGGGAGTGGAGAGCGACCTGAAGCGCAGCAAAAACAAACATTATAAATCAGGGGCAGTCACCCTGATGACCCTCCACGGCTCAAAGGGCCTGGAATTTCCGGTGGTAATCCTCTGCGGCGCGAAAAAGGGGCTGATTCCTTTTGAGATGAACCATGCCTCTTCTGATATGGAAGAAGAACGCCGGCTGTTTTATGTGGGCATCACCAGAGCCAGAGAGGCACTGCTCCTTACTGCTTCCAGGGAGGAATCTCCCTTTTTAGCAGACATGCCGTCAGAGCTTCTCCACCGGGAAAAAGCCCGGCAGGGAAAGGGCGCGGGAAAGGGAACGCAGATGAATTTGTTTGAATTTATGAAAAAATAGGGAGTTATCACAAAATATCCTGCGCAGACCGCGCAGGATATTCTGCCCAAAAGCCAAAGCCCCCTTAATCATGGATTCCCGGCGTCAAACGGCACAAGGTTTTCTACCGCATCTTTTAAGGAAATGACTTTATCATTGTTGTCTATATCCACAAGAGTATATCTGTCATTTCCCATGCCCAACTCTTTCATGTAGGAAAGCTGCCGTAATCCATGACGGGATTCCATCCTCTCTACAAGGTCATGATGTTCCTCCTCTTTCATGGCATAGACAATATCCACACATGCCTGATCCAGCGCCAGTATATCTAAAGATGCGCAAATTCCTACATTCGGCGTTACCACTGGAGCGGCATGAATTCCTTCACAGTCACAGGAAACAGACATATTCCTCATCACATTAATATAAGCCGCTTTTTTACCAAAGTAATCCGTCACCGCCTTCGTGGATTCTGTCATCCGTTCCATAAATTCTTCATCACTGATGTCCCACTGATCATTCTGTCCGGGCGTTGTATGAATCATAGCTTTACCCACCCTGCCATCCGCACAGCCAATGCCGATATTTTTGTTAGAGCCGCCAAAGCCTCCTTTGCTATGTCCTTTAAAATGGGTAAGCGCAAGCAGGGAATCGTACTCTGCCAGTGTCTTTCCCATAGACATTTCCGTAAACCATTTACCGTTTTTCACAGGGAACGTAACCGTTCCATCTGCATCCATAATATCCACCGCCGCAAATGTCCACCCATTCACCTGCAGAGTCTCCCGGTGCTTCTCAGTAGTATCTCTATCACCCTCATAATAAGAGTTCGTTTCAATGATTGTTCCATCCGGCAGTTTTTTCTCCATGAGCATCTTAACCCAATCCCGTGGGATAATATTCGGACCGTTCTTTTCCCCTGTATGAAGTTTGACGGCCACCCGGCCATCCAGGACTTCACTGATGCGCCCATAAATTTTCAGCAATCCCTCCGCCGACAAATCACGTGTAAAAAATACCGCTGACTCCTTTCCTGTGCGTTCTTCATAAGGAACATAATGATCTCCTCCCGTTCCGGGAATTACCTTTTTTTCTGCCATAACAATACCTCTTTCTTGTTTATTTTATTTTGCTGCTTACATCCCAAAATATCCCGCTATCTCCTTCCACACTCTCAGACCGCTCTGCTTCCTGATCTTGTTTTCCCATTTTACCACCTAAACCTAACTTGAAGTCAATATAAATTAAAAAAATTTTGCGATAATTCTAAGTGTACCATATGAACAGCTCAGTGGGATTCTTCCCGTCTGTAAAACCAAAATAATTGCTTTTTATCGTAAATGAAATGTAAAATTGAATAAGTTAGATCTTTTCTTCGAACTATGGTAAAATTAAATCATCATTCAAACCGCAGTTTATGGACAGTTCCTAATATGAATTTTGATATAAAC
>CANSYV010000196.1 GCA_947651335.1 uncultured Lachnospiraceae bacterium | reverse complement strand
TTTAAAGTTAATTACTCCTTCTTTATATAATTCTTTTTCTAATTTTTCTTTTTTTCTCTTTCTTCTCTTCCTTTGTTTCTTCTTTCGTTTTCTCCCCCGGTTCTGCTTCCATAGGAATACGGTAATTCTCTGTACTGTCACTGAAAAGAGCATCTTTATTAAATACGGGTCTCATTTGAAGGATATATTCCTGTATTCTTCTTTTTTGTGTACTGTATTCATAATTTCGATACATATTTTCACTGTCCTCTTCCCTATTAGAGTATGTCTGTAAACTGCTTCCTGCCACGTATGCTTCCTGAAAGAGCTGTAGAAAAATTTTTCCTGCTGCTCCTATTCTGTCGAAAAAAAGAGACAGCCTGGCGGCTGCCTCTTTTTGGAGAAGGTATTTCTCTCTTATGGGGTGTAGCAAAAACTATATAATGTATTGGGGGGTTTACGAGTATTATAATACCACGGCCCCCGCCAAAAGTGTGCATAAATTTCACAAATTTTTACCTGTTTTATTGGGCACACTGTACAAATAAGTTTTCAAACTCATCCCGATTAATCTTTTCCTTTTCCAAAAGCAGCTGGGCACACCGCTCCAGCACATCTTTATGCTCCATGATCATCTGTCTGGCTTTTGTATGGCATTCATCAATGATGCGCTTGATTTCCTCATCAATCATTCCTGCCACATGCTCGCTGTATCCACGGGTATGGGCCAGGTCCCTTCCTATAAAGACCTCATCTCCTTCTTCTCCGTACGCAATCACACCTACTTTATCCGACATGCCATATTTTGTCACCATGGCCTTGGCAGTCTGTGTGGCCTGCTTAATGTCATTGGAGGCGCCTGTGGTAATATCATCAAATATCAGTTCTTCCGCCACCCGGCCTCCCAGTAAAACAACAATATCCTGCATCATTCTGCCCCTGGTGTTGAACATCTCATCCCGTTCCGGCAGGGGCATGGTATACCCTGCGGCTCCCAGTCCTGTGGGAATAATGGAAACGGTGTACACCGGCCCCACATCCGGCAGAAGATGGAATAAAATGGCGTGTCCGGCCTCATGATAAGCCGTAATCTTTTTCTCCTTATCGGAGATAATCTTGCTTTTCTTTTCCGCTCCAATGCCTACCTTGATAAAGGACTTCCTGATATCCTGCTGGGTCAGATATGTGCGGTTGTCTTTTGCCGTCACAATCGCCGCCTCATTCAGCAGATTCTCCAGGTCTGCCCCGGTAAATCCCGCTGTAGTCTGGGCTATCTGCTTCAAATCCACGTCATCGCCCAGGGGCTTGCCTTTGGCATGGACTCTTAATATTTCTTCCCTGCCCTTTACATCCGGCCTGCCCACAGCCACCTTCCTGTCAAATCTTCCCGGACGCAGAATCGCCGGGTCCAGAATATCTACACGGTTGGTAGCCGCCATCACGATAATTCCCTCATTGACACCGAATCCGTCCATCTCTACCAGAAGCTGATTCAATGTCTGCTCTCTCTCGTCGTGGCCGCCGCCCATGCCGGTTCCTCTCTGCCGGGCCACCGCGTCAATTTCATCTATAAATATAATACAGGGGGCGTTTCTCTTTCCCTCTTCAAATAAATCCCTGACACGGGACGCGCCCACACCCACAAACATCTCCACAAAATCCGAACCGGAAATGGAGAAGAAGGGAACTCCCGCCTCCCCTGCCACAGCTTTGCCCAGCAGGGTTTTCCCCGTTCCCGGAGGTCCTACCAGAAGCACGCCTTTGGGAATCCGGGCGCCTACCTTTGTGAATTTCTGAGGATTTTTCAGGAAATCTACCACTTCCACCAGGTCTTCTTTTTCCTCCTGAAGACCTGCCACATGGGAGAAATTAATCTTTTTATCCGCTTCTGTGGATATCCTTGCCCGGCTTTTTCCGAAATTCATCATTTTCGCGTTGGAACTGTTCCCGGTCATCTGCCGGTTCATAAAGATAAATAAAAATACCACCAGACCGCAGCTGAGCAGAACCGGAAGAAGACTGGAGATCACACTTTCACGGGGCACATCCGCGATTTCCGGAAAAATCCCGTTATCCTCCAGAAATGCCTCCACCTCCTTGATATCCGTTACATAAAAATGCTTCTGTACACCATTATCCAGCTGTACCCGCACCTGCCCGGTGGGATACTCCTTATTTGGATAAATCTTTACATCCAGCACTTTACCTTCTTCTACAGCATTTTCCAGCTGGGTTTTCGAATAATTCTCGCTGTTTTCCATCTGCTGGCTTAAAAACAAATATCCTGCAACCAGTGCGATAATCAACACCAGATACAGACCTATTCGATTCGGCTGCCTGTTCATTCCTGTCCGAACCCTCCTTTCTTAGAATTTAAGTATTTTATTTCGATTCACTCTCTATAACTCCGATATAAGGCAGGTTCCGATACTGCTGGGCACAATCCAGCCCATATCCCACCACAAACTCATCCGGAACCTCGAAGCAGGTATAGTCTGCCTCCACCGTCACCACGCGGCGGTCAGGCTTATCCAGAAGGGTGGCCAGCCTCAGGCTCGCCGGCCCTCTGTCCCTTAAAATGTTCATCAGATAATGAAGGGTCCTGCCTGTATCAATAATATCTTCCACCACAAGCACGTCTTTTCCCTCTAACGGCATATCCAGATCCTTCACAATGCGCACCACGCCGCTGGACTCGGTCTGGTCTCCGTAGCTGCTCACGGACATAAAGTCCATGGTAACCGGAACAGTAATCCTTTTTGCCAGCTCACAGGTAAAAAATACGCTTCCCTTCAGCACACTCACCAGATGGACCACTTTTCCCTGATAGTCTTCACTGATTCTGGCTGCTGTCCGGCGTATTTTTTCCTCTACTTCCTCCTCCGGTATCAATGTCCGAATGTTCTGCTTCATCCTCCACTCCTCCTTCGTACACAATTTCCAGGACTTCCCTGGTATCCGGCCCCACTTTATACGCTTCACTGAGACGGAGGCCCACCGCCCACAGGATTTCCTGTCCCTGAGCGGCCAGTATGATCTGTCCTCTTTTTTCCCTGGGTACTTTGCAATCAATCAAATAGTCTTTCAGCTTTTTCCTCCCGCCAGAGGCATTCACCACCAGGTAGTCTCCCGGCTGTCTGTTTCGCATTACCACAGTATTTTTTATTTTATCATAATCCAACCATTTCGTATATGTTTTTTGTGGAATCTGCTGAAAAAAATTTTTAAAAATCCGGCATCGAAACCGCATTCCCCCGCCGGACACTGTCCCGGGTATCTGCAGCGGAATACAAAAACTCTCTTTTGTCTGCGCATAGATCCCCTCCCGGTAAAACAAAACTCCTCCGTACTCTCTGCGGGCACAGATTTTGTGGGGAAGCTGCAGAACTTTTCCCACCTGCATCCCGGCCCACCCCTGCAGGGCCTCATAATGGGACGCGCTCATATCCCTCACCGCAAACAAGCTGGACAAGAACACCCTCAGGCCATAATAAACAGGCACCGGGTTTTCCTGAAAAAACGCCTCCTCCAGAAAATTCTGCTTCTGGTATCTGTTCAGCAGTTCTTGGCCCTGGTCTTCCAGATAGGAATCTGTCTGGCGCAGAATCCGGGCTGTCCTGGCCATATGCTCCACAGCTTTTTCATTCACCCGCTGTGTCATGCCTGCCAGAAGTTCATGGCGGATGCGGTTCCTGGTATACTGGTCATCCCTGTTGCTGCTGTCCTCCACATGGGCGTATCCCTTCACCTGTAGATAATGGTCAATTTCTTCCCGTTCTAAACACAAAAGGGGACGAATCCGGAAACCATCTGCCGGGAGAAGCCCTGCCAGCCCTGCCAGCCCCGTCCCCCTTGCCAGGTGGTGCAGCATGGTTTCCGCCTGGTCATTTTTGTGATGGGCCAGGGCCAGCTTTGTGCATTTCCACTCACCTGCCAGCCTTTGAAATACCTCCCTGCGGGCTTCCCGCCCGGCCTCCTCCAGACTCATTTTCCCCTTCTCGGCCATCTGCCGGACAGGCATTTCCACCACCTGGCAGGGAACCTGGCAGGAACGGCACAGTTCCATTACAAATTCCTGGTCCCGCAGTGCCTCCTCCCCCCGCAGGCCGTGATTCACATGCACTGCCAGAAGTTCATATCCATACGCCTGCTGATATTCACATAATATATGAAACAGGGCTGCTGAGTCTGCCCCGCCGGACAAACCAATCAGCACC
>CANSYV010000195.1 GCA_947651335.1 uncultured Lachnospiraceae bacterium | reverse complement strand
TGGGACTGTCCATATCTATGTACCCAAATATCAATTATCCCCCCGGAAAGTCAGCGAATCATCCGTCATGTTCTCCACAATAGCCAGAGACTCCAAATGCACCCCCATATCGCGGATCATCTGGCCGCCTTTCTGAAATCCTTTCTCGATCACTACCCCTGCCCCTTCCAGCACTGCGCCGGACTGCTTCACAATCTCCATCAGCCCCATCAAGGCACATCCATTGGCCAGGAAATCATCGATCAGCAGCACATGATCCTGCTCTGTGAGGAATTTTTTGGAAAGAATCACATCGTACACCCGTTTGTGGGTAAAAGATTCCACCTTTGCAATGTACATCTCCCCGTCCAGATTCAAACTCTGAGCCTTTTTCGCAAATATCACAGGCACGCCGAAATATTGGGCCGCAATACAGGCAATGCCAATCCCTGACGCCTCAATAGTCAGGATTTTGGTAATCACGCTGTCAGCGAAACGGCGTTTGAATTCCCGGCCCAGTTCATTGATAAATGGAATATCCATCTGATGATTAATGAAACTGTCCACTTTTAATATATTGCCTGGTTTTACAATACCATCTCTGAGAATTCTGTCCTCGAGAAGTTTCATAACTTAATCCCCCCTGTAATCTCTCCCGCCAAAAACACACAACGACTGCGGGATTTTTCTCTATTTTACGACAAAGCAGGTGAACTGGCAATATATTTTTCCGGCTGTTCCTACTATTAAAATACATTCATTTCGTGTATAATAGAAGAATCACGATGTAAAAAGTCCCACCAACATGTTTTCCAAAAAGGGGGAATCTGCATGAAATTAACCTTTATCGGTGCAACTCACGAAGTTACAGGGAGCTGTTTTCTAATGGAGACGGACACTTGTAAATTCCTGATCGACTGCGGGATGAAACAAGGCCCCAGTGACTATGAAAATATTGAAATACCTGTAAATCCCGGTGACATTGACTTTGTTCTGCTCACCCACGCACACATTGACCATTCCGGCGACCTGCCGGCCCTCTATGCCAAGGGTTTCCGCGGAAATGTCTATGCCACGGAAGCCACCTGTGACCTGTGCGACATTATGCTCCGGGACAGCGCCCATATTCAGATGTTCGAGGCAGAATGGCGGAACAGGAAAGGAAAACGGGCGGGAAAACAAGAATTCGTTCCTGCCTATACCATGGAAGATGCTCTGGGCGTCCTGCAGAATTTTGTGGGATGTGAATACAACCAGATCATACATCTCAACCAGGAAGTCCAGGTGCGCTTTGTGGACGCCGGGCACCTGCTGGGTTCCTCCAGTATTGAGATATGGATCAAAGATAAAAAGATCGTTTTTTCCGGAGATATTGGAAACCTGCAGCAGCCGCTGATCAAAGACCCTGTTTATATCCAGGAAGCCGATTACGTGGTCATGGAATCCACTTACGGAAACCGCAGCCACGGCCAGCGCATTGACTATGTAAAGTCCCTGGCAGAAGTGATACAGAACACCTTTGACCGGGGCGGCAATGTGGTCATCCCCTCTTTCGCCGTAGGGCGGACCCAGGAAATGCTGTATTTCATCCGGCAGATTAAAGAAGAAAATCTGATTCACGGCCACGATAATTTCCCGGTCTATGTAGACAGCCCTCTGGCCATAGAAGCCACCAGCATTTTCGGAGAACACCGTGTGGACTGTTATGATGAAGATGCCCAGGCACTGATTCAGCGGGGGGTAAATCCCATTAGTTTTACAGGGCTGAAAACCTCCATCACCGCCGAAGACTCCAGGGCCATTAATGACATCGCCCAGCCGAAAGTCATTATCTCTGCCAGCGGCATGTGCGACGCCGGACGTATCAAACACCATCTGAAACACAACCTGTGGCGGAGAGAATCCACCATTTTATTTGTGGGCTATCAGGCCGCGGGCACCCTGGGAAGGGCGCTGGTGGAGGGTGCTTCCACCGTGAAGCTGTTCGGAGAGGAAATTCATGTGCAGGCACATGTGCAGACACTGGCAGGTGTCAGCGGCCACGCCGATGAAAATGGACTAATGACCTGGGCCAGAGCCTTTGGACACAGCCCGAAACAATTCTTTGTGGTTCACGGAGAGGACCAGACAGCTGCTGACTTCGCCCAGCGGCTGGAGTCAGAATTGGGCTGCCCTGCCATGGCGCCTTTCAGCGGCACTGTCTATGACCTGGCTGCCGAAAAATGCATCCACCAGGCCGCCGGGATACCTGCGCCGAAGAAACCCGCTGCCACCCCAGCTGCCAAGAAAGCCGACAAGATCTTTGCCCGTCTGCTTTCCATGGGCCAGCGGCTGCTGTCTGTGATACACCAAAACGAAGGCGGCGCCAACAAAGATTTAAAGAAATTCGCAAACGAAATCCAGCAGTTATGCGACAAATGGGACAGAGAATAGATGGCATGAAAAGGCGGCGGTTAAGATACCGCCGCTTTCAATGCCCTGGCCAGCTGGTCCGGACAGGAAGTGCCCCTCCCGCTGCAGTCAATGCCGTCCAGACGTGATATCACTTCCTGAACCTCCATGCCCTCCACCAGTTTGGCAATTCCCTGGGTATTCCCGTGACATCCTCCGATGAACTGCACATGATGGAGTCTGCCATCTTTGATTTCAAATGTAATAGACTGTGAACAGACACCCCTTGTTTGATACATATTCATAATTTCTGTCTCCTTTTACTGTGCTGCCCGCATGATTCGCTGGGCCTCGAATATATTCTGTATGATTTTCTCCTGGTCCTCCTCTGTCACTTCCAAAAACTGGCATCCGTATTCATATTCATCCCCGTCCTTCTTGATGATACGAAGCACCTGACAGTACATAACAGACGGAGGCCTGTCCTCCAGCAGTTTTACTTTTAATAAAAATTTATCACTTTCATGGTATTCATCTTCCGTGCGGATACAGGCGCCGCCCACACTGATGTTTAACAATCTGCAGACCCTTTCTCCTGCCCCCAGTCCGCCGAAGGTGGTAATGGCAGCCTCAATATCTGTATTCAGGCGGAAAAAGGCACGGTCATTGTTCACCTTCTTAATGGACAGGGCCTCCACCTGCCAGATATGATTGTCCTGGGGCAGAATAAATCCCTCCATATGAACCGCTTTCCTCTGGTGGTCACTGTACCCCCGGATCTTCACATGAATGGATTCCGCTTCCGGTTCTGTTATATGAGAAGTTATCAGCTCAGAATATTGATACAGTTTCGCTGTATCTCTCTGCAGTGCCATCAATTTAGCCACAAAAAGCAGGCGGTCCTCAGCAAACGTGGTGACTTCCACCCGCATGCCGGAATACATCTCGTATTCATCCATTTCCCTGGCTCTTTCGCTCTCCTGATTTTCCTGCCGCTTATCTTTTTTTCCAAACAGACCAAATAATCCCATATCGTCTCCCCTTCTTAAAACATATTGGAAAAATTATTCACGCCATTGTTCCATCTTTTCATTCGCCCACACCACCTTGTTGCGTCCGGACCTTTTGGCATCGTACAGCATAGTATCCGCAATCTTCAGGTAGGCGTCATAAGAGCTGTCTTTCGGCGGAATCACCGTGACGCCCCCTATACTGATGGTCACCCACTGGGCAGTGGCCGGATCATGAGGCATATGAAGATCCTCCACTGCCTGACGGATCTTCTTCAGATGCTGGAACGCCTTTTCTGCGCTGTCACCTACAAGAAACGCCACAAATTCCTCTCCCCCGTAGCGTGCCACAAAATCTGTGCTGCGCTTTAAATTAGAAGAGATCAATTTTGCAACACCGGCAATGACCTTATCCCCTGCGGGATGGCCAAAAGTATCATTGTACGCTTTAAAATGGTCAATGTCGAACATACAGATTGAGAAAGGAACCCGAAGGCGGGAGGCTTCTTTCCATTTTATTACGCTGTGGTAATCATGCTGCCGTCTGTTCGCAATCTTGGTCAGCTGGTCAGTCATGGATTGATATTCCACCTGCTTACGGTACTGATACAGCTTAATATGTGTATTCACCCTTGCCTTTACGATCAATGGATGAAATGGTTTGGTAATGTAATCAACTGCCCCCAGCGTAAGACCCATCTGTTCATGCTGTATATCCGAAAGACTGGTAATCAGAAACACAGGGACGCTCTGCGTTATGATTTCCTCCTGCAGCTTTTTCAGCAGCGTAAAGCCATCCATCCCCGGCATGACTACATCC
>CANSYV010000194.1 GCA_947651335.1 uncultured Lachnospiraceae bacterium | reverse complement strand
GTATCGTATTCATCCAGAAGAATAATGGTCTTTTTCCACAATCTGGTCGTTTCTTCCATTGTATTTGATCTCTACATTTAATTTCAAGCTTTTTTGGCAAAAATCAATGGCTTCCTGGAGGGTGGGGATGGGTTCACCTGCATATTCCCTGCCAAAATACTTTCCCGCGTCTAGTTTTTTCAGCTCTGCATAATCCACTTCCCAGATATTTTTGTCCAATCCTGTGGTACGTTTCAGATTGCTGTCATGTAGAAGAACCACCACGCCGTCTCGTGTTTCCTGTACATCAATCTCGGCATAATCGGCCAGATGTTCCCTGGCATATGCCAGAGCACACAAAGTATTTTCCGGCGCTTCTTTTGCTCCGCCCCTGTGGGCGGTAATCTGTGTGCCTGCCAGCAGGTCGTCGGAAATCGCTGCTTTATTTTCCGCCAGATACAGAACATAACTGATTTCCAGAAGGAACAGGAACACCGCTGCCGCAGCCATTTTTTTCCTCTTGGCTGTTTGTTTCAAGGAGGGCAGGGAGAATGCTTTAGCAGAGGCGGATTGTTTCCGGCGGGCTGGTGTCCGCACGGGTTCCCGTTCAGAACAGTATATGGTGTAGACCAGCAGGACTCCCAGTACGGTGCCCACAGCTCCTGCCAGCAGGCCTGCTGTGATTTCGATCCATTCTTTGTAAACCAGGATGCTGGGGATTCTCACGGTGGGAGCTTTGAAAACAGTGGTGTACACAGCAGCCCCGATTCCGGCAGTTCCCTGGAAAATCATTAGAAGCAGGGCGCTTCCTGCCTGTACGAACGTTCCGGCAGAGAACAGGATTCCTGTCCGGCCTTTACAAAGCTTCCAGCCCCTTCGAAATCCAGTCCATGTCTTTTCTTTTTCCAAAATGATATAAGGAAAAGAAAAAAGAGTTGCATAGGACAACAGAAACAGCAGAATTCCAGAAGCTGCCAATACCGGAACACAGTGTATCACTTGATAAAACAGCTGCAGCGTATACTGAAGGATTTTCACATAATTAACTTCCCTGATCAGGAAATGTCCTTCTAAAAATGGCACTGCCAGAAAAGACAAAACCAGCCAGCCGGCAGGGTCTCTGCGCATCCATGTTACCGTTCTGCGCAGACCGATGAAAAATAAATCATTGATGTAGATTTTCTGGCCAAGGTAAGAGTAATGGAAGCAGGCCAGAAGCGCGGAAATCTGCAGGGATAAGAAAAACAGCAGTATCATTGTGCCCAGAGTCATTCCTGCCAGTGTGGCCGGATTCATCAGGAAAGCTGCATAGTTTTCCGCTGTCAGGCTGCTGAAACCGGAAAAGTCCAGCGCGCGGTTTAACAAAAGACGGACGGCTTCCAGTCCCAGGGTAAAGGTTCCGATCCAGTAAAAGAGTTCAAAAAGCAGCAGGCTGGAAAAATTATATCCCAGTAATGCTCTGCCGCAGGATAATAATCTTTTCATAGAGTCCTCCGAAATTGATATGTTACACTATACCACACTTTCAGCCGGATTTCCATTTTCAAACACAGGCTGGCCAAGTCACACCAGACAACATAGAAACATAAAATATAAGTGTATCAGATGCCAGTCAATGATACAATCAAAAAAAGAAGGAATTGAAAGGAGTATTATGGATAGATATGCGATGAACCGGTGTGGCCGCCAGCCTCACAGCCAGGCGCCTGTGCAGCCGAGAAAGCAGTGTGCTCCAGTGGAAGAAGAATGCAAGAAAGAGCCGTCAATGTTTCATGGACTGCAGAACCTGCCTGTTGCCATGGCTTACGTACCCTGCCAGACTTTTAAGACGACTTTTGAACTCTGCAAAGCCCTGCAGCTGGGCACCATATTCCCAGAACTGTTTAAACCGTTCTGTGGCGAGAGGAGGTGCTGTCGATGAGTGGCAATTCCAACGGAATGCAGACGTGTCCCTCTAAAGAAGAACTGATGAAAAAAATCAACGAGCACAGCTTTGCCGTGGACGATCTTCTGCTGTATCTGGACACCCATCCGGATTGTGAGAAAGGGCTTCAGTGCTACCGGGAAAATGTGAAAAAGCGTAAAGAGGCTCTCAAGCTGTATGCAAAGAATTACGGCCCCCTTACCATTGATACCGCAGACGAGTGTGCCAGCAAATCCTGGGAATGGGTGCTGCAGCCATGGCCCTGGGAAAATAAAGGAGGTTGTAGATAGTTATGTGGAATTATGAAAAGAGATTACAATATCCTGTGAATATTAAAACTCCTAATGCGAAAGTGGCGCAGTATATTATGAGTCAGTATGGCGGGCCTGACTGTCGTTTCCTATAAACTTTTCCGCCGCCATTTATTAGATACAGCGGCGGATTATAGTCAACTGAAATAGTAGTAAACCAGCAGTTTTTTATGGGGTTTGTCGTATACGGCTTTTTCAACTATGCTGCGTAATGCCTGGCCTTTGGTCTCGTAGGGAATATCCGGGTCTGAGAGAATGCCATATACGCTCTGCACTTTTTTCAGCATCAGTTCGTCAGAAGGATTCTTAGACTGGGCTTCCCTGAGTTTTTCCAGCTGGGCTTTAAGAGCCGCCTGCTCCTTTGCCAGCCGCTGCTTGTTTTCCCGGTATTCTTCCAGGGTATCAATTCCGGTTTCGTATGCCTGCCGGACGCGTTCTTTTCGGACAGCCAGACGCTCCAGCTCCTTTTCGTACGATGCGGCCAGGCCGGTATCTTCTGGTTTTTGGGGAATATACCGGTATGTAATCTTCTGGGTATTGAGGATATTGCTGAGGGATTCCAAAATACCCGCTGTCAGCTTCTTTTCGCTGATAGATATGGACTGCTCATGTTTTCCCTTAGAATAGTTGTAGCACTGGAAAAAAGGGCATTTTTGGGACGGATTGAAGGACAGGTTCGCTCCGCACACCGGACATTTTACCATGCCGGACAGCCAGTGCCTGCAGGCACTCACAGAATGCTGGCCAATGGGCCTGAAAATACTGTCCATATATTGGATGCGGGCATCATACTGTTCTTTGGAAAGCCGGGTTTCATGAGTACCTGTAAATTCGTGCCCGTTCCACCGTACCAGGCCATAGTAAAAAGGGTTTCTCAAAATCATAACTATGGTCCGCTTTTCAAATAGATTTCCCCGCCGGGTGCGGTGACCCATCTGGTTCAGCTTACGGGCTATGGTGGTGGGCTCCAGGCGCTGAGAGTCATACATATGGAAAATGGCCGATACAATCTTATAATTATCCTCATCAATGATAAACGGCCGGCCATTTCCAGCCGCCTGATAGCCAAGGGGCGGCGTCATCTGATAACCCTCCCGGAGGGCCTTTTCTGTCATTCCCCGGATCACTTCCCCGGACAGCCGGATAGAGTAGTATTCATCCATCCACTCAATAATGCGCTCAATCAGAGAACCAAAAGGTCCATCAATCAGCGGTTCAGAAATGCTGACAACATCCACATTGCACTGCTTGCGCAGCAGGGACTTATAGACAATACTTTCCTCCTGATTGCGGGCAAAACGGGAGAACTTCCAGACCAGGATTGTATCAAATGGATGTTCAGGTGATTTAGCGTCCGCAATCATTTTGAGAAACTGGGGGCGCTTATCTGCGTTTCGTCCGGAAATTCCGTGTTCCTGATAGATGTATTCATTGCTCAGATGCAGGTCATTTTTCTGACAGTATTCTTTTCCCAGCCTGATCTGGGCATCGGGGGAGAGCTCGTCTTGTTTATCCGTGCTTACGCGCACGTAGAGCGCAGCCTCTTTTTGCATGGTTAAGCTCATATCATCACTCCTTGCTTTTAGATTATACTTGAAGAATCGTATAAAAATAACACCCGACCAAATGTTCTGGATTGACGGGAGCCCCGCAGGATGATATAGTAACCTTGTGCATGTATATCCCTGCGGATATATTTTAAAGCCGTCCGGTGATGGAGACACCGGGCGGTTTTTTCGCTGCAGCTCTTTTCCCACAGGCCGTCACCGTGCTAGACGTTCATCTTTTGCGCCCAGATATTCGATAAGAGCGTTTTGGAAAATCTTAGAGCAATTTACGCCGTCTTCATCCGCTTTTGCCGCCAGCCATGCAGGCAGGGAAAGAGTCTTTTTGACGAATCTGTTGTTTACCCGTTCCCTTATAGGGGGCATGAATACATCGACCAGTACCGGCACTTGATTATTTTCCAGTGCAACCTCAGTAATGGG
>CANSYV010000193.1 GCA_947651335.1 uncultured Lachnospiraceae bacterium | reverse complement strand
GACCCTGCAGTTGATGGAGCTGGATGTGCCCATGGTGCTGGCGCTCAACATGATGGATGAGGTGAGAGGAAACGGCGGGTCCATCCGGATTAATGAGATGGAAGATATGCTGGGAATACCTGTGGTTCCCATTTCTGCCGCCAAAAATGAAGGCATCGGCGAGCTCACCGGACATGCTCTTCATGTTGCCAAATACCAGGAAAGTCCGGGCAGGGTGGATTTCTGCAGTGAAGATCAAAATGGAGGAGCTGTACATAGGTGTCTGCACGCCATTATGCATCTGATTGAGGACCATGCAGGAAAAGCCGGGATTCCTGTCCGTTTTGCCGCAAGTAAGCTGGCGGAGGGGGATATGCGGATTCTTGACAGTCTGAAGCTGGATCAAAATGAACAGGAAATGCTGGAACATATTATCTGCCAGATGGAGACGGAGAGCGGCCTGGACAGGGCTGCGGCCATTGCGGACATGCGCTTTTCCTTTATCCGGGAGCTGTGCAGCAGGACAGTGGTAAAGCCCCGGGAGAGCCGGGAGCACATGCGCAGTGTGAAGATTGACAAGGTTTTGACTGGAAAATATACGGCCATTCCGGCATTTATCGGAATTATGGCTATGGTTTTCTGGCTGACTTTTCATGTGATCGGCGCCGGGCTGCAGGGGCTGCTGGAGATGGCTGTCACGCAGGTTTCTTCGCTGGTGGATGCGGCTTTGACAGCTGCCAATGTGAGCGGTGTTCTGCACTCTTTGGTGATGGATGGCATTTTTAACGGTGTGGGCAGCGTGCTGAGCTTTCTGCCGGTGATTGTGACTTTATTTTTCTTTCTGTCTCTCATGGAGGACAGCGGCTACATCGCCAGAGTTGCCTTTGTTATGGATAAGCTGTTGAGGAAAATTGGTCTGTCGGGCAGGAGTATTGTGCCTATGTTAATTGGGTTTGGATGCACTGTGCCGGGGGTGATGGCCACCAGAACCCTGCCATCAGAGAGGGACAGAAAGATGACTATTCTGCTGACTCCGTTTATGAGCTGTTCTGCGAAACTGCCCATCTATGCATTTTTTACGGCAGCGTTTTTTCCGGAGTACGCGGCCCTGGTGATGATCGGTTTATATCTGCTGGGGATTTTTCTGGGGATTGTAAGTGCCCTGGTGATGAAAAGAACATCGTTCAAAGGGCAGGCGGTGCCCTTTGTCATGGAACTGCCCAATTACCGGATGCCGGGTGCGAAGAATGTGGGACTTCTTCTCTGGGATAAGGCAAAAGATTTCCTGCAGAGGGCCTTTACCGTAATTTTCGCGGCCACGATCGTTATCTGGTTCCTGCAGACATTTGATTTCAGGATGAACATGGTGGAGGATTCTCATTCCAGTATGCTGGCGGCCGCCGCTGGAATATTCACACCTGCGTTGAAAATGGTGGGTCTGGGTGACTGGCGGATTTCCACGGCTTTGGTCACAGGATTTATGGCCAAGGAAAGTGTAGTTTCCACTCTGTCCGTGCTGTTCGGGAGTACAGAGGGCCTGACTGGCGCCATTACCCCCCTGGCAGCGGCAAGTCTGCTGGTATTTTGTCTTTTATATACACCGTGTGTGGCGGCGATTGCAGCGGTGAAACGGGAACTAGGAGGAAAATGGGCGCTGGGTGTGGCCGCCGGGCAATGTGCTATTGCCTATGTGGCAGCACTGGCTGTATATTTGATTGGGGGAGTGTTGTTGGGATGAAAGAAAAGAAGACACCGATTAAGGCCATGCGGATACGAACACTGAATTTTGTCATGATTCTGCTGTCATGTGTTTTATATATATTTTTAATTCTGGCTACCGTTCATATCTCAACAAGGTGTGACCACATGCTGGCGGCCACGAACAGGTATATTGCCTGTCAGGAAAATGCCTCCCTGGTGTCACAGGCTTCCGATGACCTGACAGAGTATGTGCGTCTTTATGTGATTACAGAGGAAACTCAGTATGTAGATGCTTATTTTGAGGAGGTGGATACATCCAGGAGGAGGGAAAAGGCGCTGGAGCAGCTGAATCAAGAGCATGTCAGTGAAAAGGCCCGCAATTTTCTTCAAAAAGCGCTGGACTGGTCAAATCAGCTGATGGAGAAGGAAATTTATGCAATGAAGCTGACCGCATCGGCACACGGGGAGGATATGGAAAAACTGCCAGAAAAAGTGCAGGAGCTCCAGCTGTCAGAGGAAGACAATAATCTGGGGAAGCAAAGAAAACTTGCCAGGGCCAGGGATATGGTGTTTGGATTTGAATATCAGGATACAAAGAAACAGATCAAGGAGAATGTGGAATATTTTCTCAACGATGCGGTGGATTGGACACAGCAGGCGCAGGAAAACAGTGTGTTGGCGCTGAGACGTACCATGACACAGCAGAAGATATTCATCAGTATCCTGTTTATTCAGAATATTATTACGTTTATTTTGATTATCTGTCTGATTGTGAAGCCTCTGCAGGTTTATGTGAAATGTATCCGGGAAGAAAAGCGGCTGGAGATTACCGGCTCTTATGAGTTCCAGTATCTGGCTTTGACATACAATGATATTTATGAGATCAAT
Organism: uncultured Lachnospiraceae bacterium; assembly: GCA_947651335.1. Lineage (GTDB taxonomy): Bacteria > Bacillota > Clostridia > Lachnospirales > Lachnospiraceae > MGBC164599. The sequence continues at coordinate 1,655 of CANSYV010000193.1, read as the reverse complement.
GCCGCCAATGAGGCTATGCTGCGCCACCAGGCGGAACACGACCCGCTGACGGGTATTATGAACCGGGGAGCCTTTGAACATTTGAGGCAGCAGCTGAAAGCTTCCGCCAAACCTCTGGCGCTGCTGCTGGTAGATGTGGACAAATTCAAATTGATCAATGACGGATATGGACATGAAACGGGAGATTTGGTCTTGAAAAAAGTGGCAAATCTGCTGGTGGAAAATTTCCGCGTCTCAGATTACCCGGCCAGAATCGGAGGCGATGAGTTTGCGGTAATCATGACAGACGTCACAGCGGATATGCAGTCTGTGATTGAGGGCAAGATTTATGGTATGAATCATGTGCTGCTAAATCCCACAGATGGACTGCCGAAAGTATCTCTCAGTGTGGGGGCTGCTTTTTCGGAAAACGGTTTTACGGATGAGCTTTATGCGCTGACAGATTCCGCTTTGTACCAGGTAAAGGAGAATGGACGCTGCGGATGTAGTTTTTATAAAGAAAAGGAGTAAGAAATGGCAGTGCCGACCAGAGTGGACCAGGATTTACAAGATTATTATCTGGCCTTGCAGAATAAGGATTACATTGAGGAGGAAGATATCTGGCGCCTGATGGACGCGTACAGGGTAAAATTTGGGGTGGATTTAGTTTACATTGCGGAAGTGCTGCTGGAGCGAAAAGGTGTTGTATTTACCCATGTGAGTTTTTCACAGGAAAAGTATAACCTGCTGGGGCAGGTGAGACATTACGGCATGGAAGAAAGCAGTGCAGCCTGCATGAGCGACGGCCTGAGGGATTACAGTAAGGATATGCCTGAAAATTCGTCGGCGCTTTATTACAGAATTCTGAGAAATCACAGCTGCGATGGATTTATCGGGATTGCGGATTTCCACAGGAAGAGGGATTGGACACAGGAGGAGCGGGAAGCTGTCCGAAAACTTGGACGGGTGATGCGGCATATTATTTACATTGAGCGGGCGGCCAAGGTAACGGCTGCTGACCATGAAAAGATGTTCTACCAGCAGTCTCTTTTTGATCAGTCCAAACAGGAGTCCCAGAAAGAAAAGAAGCGGCTGGAAGAGAAAAACCGCCAGTCCCAGATGCTTCAGGCTCTGAGCCTGGATTTTAATTCTGTATATTTTGTGGATTTGGACACAGGGCGGGCAGTTTCTTATCGGATGAACGATGATATCACCCGCAGATATGGCACAGTCCTCACTGGGGAGTTCCCTTACGAGGAGAGAATGTATCAATATATTCAGGACGTGGTCTATCAGCCAGACAGGAAGTTGTTGAAAGAAGAGTCGTCTGTGTCTGCCTTGAAAGCCCGGATGGCAGAAGAACCTTCTTATTATGTGAATTACCGCACCATGAGGAACGGCCAGACGGAGTATTTTCAGATGAAAGCTGTTCGGGCAGGAGCATGGGAGGATACCCACCGCATTGTGCTGGGATTCCGCAGTGTGGATGAGGAGATCCGCCGTGAAATGGCGCGGAAAAAAGTAGTGGAAGATTCTTATGAGATTATTTCCGGCCTGAGCAGCGATTATAGTTTGATTGCGCTGGTGGATAGTGAGAATGGCCGGATGTCCATATATAAAGGGAAAAGCAGAAGAACAAAAAGCGGAAAAGCGGAAGAGCAGAAAAACGGAAAAGC
>CANSYV010000192.1 GCA_947651335.1 uncultured Lachnospiraceae bacterium | reverse complement strand
CACCCACATTGGGAGAGATGGACATTTTATTGTCATTGAGCACAATGATAAAATTCTTATCCAGCTCCGCCGCGTTGTTCATAGCTTCATAAGCCATCCCCCCGGTGAGCGCCCCGTCTCCGATCACGGAAATTACATAGTAAGATTCCCCCTTCAGGTCCCTGGCTCTCACATATCCGGTTCCGGCTGAGATGGACGTGGAGCTGTGCCCTGTGTCAAAAGAATCACAGAGGCTTTCGCTCCGCTTGGGAAATCCGCTGAGCCCTCCCATCTGCCGCAGTGTGGAAAACTCCTGTTTTCGTCCAGTGAGGATTTTGTGGGTGTATGCCTGATGGCCCACATCCCATATAATTTTATCCTCCGGCAGATGAAATACATTATGCAGAGCCATGGTCAGCTCCACAGCCCCCAGATTCGAAGACAGATGCCCCCCCGTTTCGCTGAGATGCTCCACAAGGAATCTGCGGATTTCAGATGCCAGAGCGGGGAACTCCTCCAGAGGTATCTTCTGTATATCATTCGGCTTTTGGATTTTCTCTAATATCACAATATCGTTTCCTCGATTATTTATTACGGGTTATCAGCTGCCGCACCAGATGAAGAAGGAACTCCTTTTCCCCTGGCATGCGCTTTAATATTTCCACAGCTTCCCCGGACAGCCGTTTTACCTGGCCGGCTGCCTCCTCCATGCCATACAGCGTAACATAGGTGCTCTTTTGGTTCTTTTCATCGCTATGTACAGGCTTTCCCAGATTCGAAAGACTTCCTGACACGTCCAAAATGTCATCCTGAATCTGAAATGCAAGTCCGATCTTACGTCCCGCCTGTTCCATAGCACGTATCTGCTCATCATCAGCCCCTGCTAAAACTGCTCCGATCATAAAAGCCGCCTCAATCAATGCTGACGTCTTGTTCAGATAAATGGAAATCAAGGTGTCCCCATCCAGTACTTTCCCGCCGCAGTCCACATCCACGCTCTGGCCGCCCAGCATTCCGTAAAGCCCGGACTTTGCCGCCAGAATCTGCAGTGCCAGCACCACCCGGGAAGTCTCCTTAGTCAAATCGAATCCGTGCAGTGCTGCCTCATAGGCATAATTCAGCAGAGCATCTCCGCTTAAGATTCCTGTGGCTTCCCCGAATACCACATGGACAGCTTTCCTGCCCCGGCGGTAATCGTCATTATCCAGAGCAGGCAGGTCATCGTGGATGAGGGAATGGGTGTGTATCATTTCCAGAGCCGCCATAAAAGGCTCCGCCAGATTTCCCGTGCCCCCGAACATCCGGTAAGACTCCTGCAGAAACAGCGGGCGCAGACGCTTTCCCCCTGCCAGCATGGCATAATTCATGGCCTGTGCCAGTCTGCCGGAAAATCCTTCCTCCTGGGGCAGATAACGGCGTACACACGCCTCTGCTTCGGCTGTCTTTCGTTCCAGTTCCTTATCAAAATTCACTTAGCTCTCCATTCTCATCCAACTGCATCATCTCTTTTTCCACCCGGTCTATTTTTCTGCCGCACTCTTTTAACAGCTTCATTCCTGTCTGATAGACCTGAAAAGATTCCTCCAGTGAGATGTCTCTGCTCTCCAGGCGTTCCACCACTGCGTCAAGCTCAGTGAAAGCTTCTTCCAGCGTGATGGACTCCTGTTTCTCCTGCTGTTGTTCCATATACTGACTCCTCCCTGCTTCCTGTATGGATTATTCCTCTTGGCCGGCAGCATATGCTCCAGGACAGATTTCCTCCACCCGGGCTTTCAAAGTGCCGTCAGTGACCTGCAATGTAATCAGATCCCCTCTTTCTGCCTGGGAAATGCTCACCAGCGTCTTCCCCCTTTGATCCGAAGCATAGGAGAATCCCTGCTGAAGCTTATGAAGCGGCGAGAGCCCTTTCAGACGCTCTCCATACAATTCCAGCTGTCCCTTTGCCTGTTCCATGCGCCGCTTTATCCCCTGGCGCAGCTTTTCTTCCATATCTGCCAGATACTGCTGTTTTTCCCGTATCTGGCTCTGGGGGCTTACATACTTCAGCCGCATCTGATACCGGAAGAATTTCTCCCTGGCCAGACTCAGCCTGCCATCCATCCCTGATTGTATTCTCTTATGATATCCCAGAAGGGTTTCCATAAAAGCATGGTAATCATACACAGCCAGCTCCGCGGCAGCAGAGGGGGTGGGGGCCCGCAGGTCGGATACATAATCAATAATGGTAGTGTCTGTCTCATGGCCCACGGCTGAGATAACTGGAACCGAACAGTGAAACACTGCCCTGGCCACATCTTCCTCATTGAATGCCCACAAATCTTCTATGGAACCGCCGCCCCGCCCTACAATCATCACATCCACGCCAAAATCCTCCAGGGCATGAATCCCATTTACAATGCTCTCCCTGGCGCCTTCCCCCTGCACAAGAGCAGGATAAAGAACAATCTGCACATAAGGATTTCTCCTGGATGCTATATTTCTGATATCCTGGATGGCAGCCCCCACAGGTGCAGTCACAACACCGAGAGTCCGGATAAAACGGGGAATAGGCTTCTTATATTCCGGGGCAAACATCCCCATTTCTTCCAGTTCTGACTTCAGGGCCAGGAATCGTTCATAGAGCAGCCCCATTCCCTGCAGAGTAATCTTTCTGGCGTACAGCTGATAACGTCCGTCCCTCTGGTACACATCCACACTGCCCTCCACCACAACTTTATCCCCGTTTTTCATGGAAAAAGCCAGGCCCCTTCGCTGCCCGGCAAACATAACACAGGCAATGGCCCCGCTCTCGTCCTTCAGGGTAAAATACAAATGCCCGGATGTATGATATTTGCAGTTGGACACCTCTCCTTTCACAGACAGGTTCCGGAGCAGAAAATCCTGGGTAAACATATTCTTAATGTAGGCATTCACCTGGCTGACAGAATAAATACTTTTCATGAATGCTGTTCCCCTCTGGTTCGGATGACTTTCCCCAAAAGTCCGTTAATAAAAGAAGCAGATTCTTCTCCGCCGTATTTCTTGGCAATTTCCACGGCTTCATTGGCCGCTACCTTTTCCGGCACATCTTCATCGTGATAGATTTCATACACCGCCAGACGCAGAATATTCAAATCCACCCGGCTCATGCGGCTTGTCTTCCAGCCCCTGGAAATCTCGTTGAGCATACTGTCAATCTCTAAGATATGTTCCCGTATGGACTCATACTTTTTCTGCATATAATCAGCATCCTGTTCTTCCAGAGACTCCATTTCTCCCAGATAGACGCCCACCTGGTGTTCCAGTTCCTCCGGCTGGTGAAACTCACTCATAAACAGAAGTTTGAAAATATTCTCCCGTAATCCTCTTCTCCCCATGCTTCCTCCCAAAAGGCTTATCTGCCTTTTTCCGGGTCCATCACCACTCCCGCAATCCGGACATTCACATCGGCTACACTGAGTCCGGTCATGGTTTCAATGGCAGACTTCACTTTTTCCTGCACTGTCTTACTTGTTTCATAAATATTGTATCCGTACTCAATATTCAGGTTCAATGCCACAGTCACTACTCCCTCCAGCACATCCACCTTCACGCCTTTTGACAGATTCTTCATTCCCAGCTTCGCCACCAGTTCGTTGGTGATGTTCCCTGCCATGGACGCAACGCCTTTGATCTCTGTTGCCGCCAGACCCGCGATAATGGCAACTACATTGTCCGCGATCTGCACATCTCCATTCTCACTGCTTTCATGTATCTTATAGACATTTCTTTTCTCTGCCATAATCCATTCCTCCTATCAAGGTGCGTTTACTTTTTGTTATTATATCAAAAAGTGATAAAAATTAAAAGCAAATTATCATAAAATCACATATGCGCCTTTTGAGACTGCCTCCGGTATTCACTGGGCTTCATGTGGACCAGGTCCTTAAATGCCTGTGTAAATTTCCCCTGATTCTCATATCCCAGCCTGCGGGCAATGACCGCAATGCTGTCGTCCGTCCTGCGCAGCAGCTCTGCGGCTCTGCGAATCCGGTACTCTTTCATATACCCGGCGATGGGCTGGCCGTATATGGACTTGAACGTCTTTTTCAATGAGGAGGTGTTGATTAAATATTTTCTGGACAGCTCCTCTATCGTATAGCGCTTTTCCAGGTTCTGAATCAGAAAACCGTGAATCTCTTTGATCAGTTCCACCTGTTCTGCCCTGCAGGGATAAAGTATTTTGACATGTTCCGGCTCTATACTTTCCAGATAGAGAAACAGCTCCTGCATTTT
>CANSYV010000191.1 GCA_947651335.1 uncultured Lachnospiraceae bacterium | reverse complement strand
CAAAGCTGGCATAGGTTTTTTTGGTGATAGCATTGGGAATCTCATCCAGGGTATATCCCAGGGCAATCTTTGCCGCCACCTTCGCAATGGGATAGCCGGTGGCCTTGGAAGCCAGGGCCGAAGACCGGCTCACCCGGGGATTCACCTCAATCACACAGTATTCAAAGCTTTCCGGGTGCAGGGCATACTGCACATTGCATCCCCCGGTGATATTCAGTTCACTGATAATATTCAGCGCCGAAGTCCGCAGCATCTGATATTCTTTATCCCCCAGCGTCTGGGAAGGAGCCACTACAATGCTGTCTCCGGTATGAACTCCCACAGGGTCAATGTTTTCCATATTGCAGACAGTGATACAGTTGCCCTGGCTGTCCCGCATCACCTCATACTCGATTTCTTTCCACCCGGCAATGCACCGCTCCACCAGTACCTGGCCCACCCTTGACAGGCGCAGGCCGTTTTCCAGAATCTCCCGCAGCTCATGCTCATTATTGGCAATCCCGCCGCCGCTGCCGCCCAGAGTATAAGCCGGGCGCAGTACCACCGGATATCCGATGGAATTGGTGAAATTCACCCCGTCCTGCACCGTCTCCACCACCAGGGAGGGGGCAATGGGCTCATGGATTTTCTCCATGGTCTGCTTAAATTCCAGACGGTCCTCAGCCCTTTTAATGGTCTGGGCGGTGGTGCCGATGAGCCGCACGTTGTGCTCTTTCAAAAAGCCTTTCTCATCCAGTTCCATGGCCAGGTTCAGCCCTGCCTGTCCCCCCAGGGTGGGGAGCACACTGTCCGGCCGCTCCTTCATAATCAGCTGCTCCACCACTTCAATAGTCAAAGGTTCAATATACACATGGTCTGCAATATCTTTATCTGTCATAATGGTGGCAGGGTTGGAATTGAGCAGAACCACCTCTATCCCTTCTTCCTTCAGGGAACGGCACGCCTGGGTCCCCGCGTAATCGAATTCCGCGGCCTGTCCGATGACAATGGGGCCGGACCCCAGCACAAGTACTTTCTTAATCTCCGGATTCTTCGGCATTATTCATCCCCTCCCATCATCTCTATAAATCTGTCAAACAAGTAACCGGAATCCTCCGGCCCAGGGCAGGCTTCCGGGTGGAACTGCACCGTAAAAATCTTTTTCCCCACATAGGACAGCCCCTCGTTGGTCCCATCATTCACGTTCACAAAAGCGGGAACTGCCACTTTCGGGTCCAGGGTATCCTTATCCACCACATATCCATGATTCTGTGACGAGATATACACCCTTCCGGTTTTCAGATCTTTTACCGGGTGATTGCCGCCCCTGTGTCCATATTTCATCTTTTTTGTATCCGCGCCCGAAGCCAGCGCCATCAGCTGATGCCCCAGGCAGATGGCAAATATGGGCACATCAGAGTCATAGAGCTTCCTGAGCTCTTTGATAATAGAAACGCATTCCTTAGGGTCACCCGGCCCGTTGGACAGCATAATGCCATCCGGCTCTGACGCCAGAATTTCTCTGGCAGAAGCCCCTGGCGGATATATGGTTACCTGGCACCCCCGTTTCTGAAGACAGCGGACAATATTGGTCTTTGCGCCAAAATCCATAAAAGCCACTTTCCTGCCGCTCCCTGCCAGAACCTTCTTTTCTTTACAGGCGGCCCGCTCCACCACTTTCCCGGTTTTATACGCCTTCAGGCGGGGCAGAATCTCCTCCAGACGGTAATTCTCATCAGTGGTGATCATGCCGTTCATAGTCCCCTTCTCCCGCAGACGCCTGGTCAATGCCCGGGTATCAATTCCCGCAATCCCGGGAATATCATATTTTTCCAGGAAGTGCCAGATAGAATCCTCACTGCGGAAATTACTGGGTCTGCGTGACAGCTCACGGACAATATATCCGTCAATCCAGGGCCTGACTGACTCCTGGTCTTCATAACAGATTCCGTAATTGCCGATCAGGGGATACGTCATACACACCGCCTGTCCCGCATAGGATGGGTCCGTCATAACCTCCAGATACCCAGTCATGGACGTGTTAAACACAATCTCGCTGATTACCTCCCGTGTCGAACCGATGCTCGTTCCTGTAAATACATGGCCATCTTCCAAAATAAGGAATGCTTTCATAAAATCTCCCTTCTCTGTCAAAACGCCGTCTTTTCCCCCTCCCGCTCCCAGCCTAAACGCAGGAGGGCAAAAAAAAAGACATACTTCAGGTCTTTACTAATAGAAAGTGTATCACAAGGCGTATCTTTTTTCAACCAGTTTGTCCGTTTCCGCGGCCTTCCCAGGTGCCGGAAAAAATGCCGGAAAAAAATTTGAAAATTTTTTCATTTTTTGTTTGACATTCCACGAAAAATGTTGTAGTATATATCTCGTAGCAAACAAGCGCTACAAAATATAGTTCAAATGCAGGAGTGGCGGAATTGGCAGACGCGCAGGCTTCAGGTGCCTGTGGTCGCAAGATCGTGTGGGTTCAAGTCCCATCTCCTGCATTTTTTTATTTGTTCTTGAAAGTTAAGGGGCGCAAATTGGTCTGTATGAAAGCAAAACACCATCGGTCATTCGTGACAAATGGTGTTTTTTCTTTTCCTATGAATTTTTCTGTTTTCCACACAACAGCTTAATCTGCCCCAGCACATAAAAAAATGCTCCAAAGAAGATAAACACATCCGACAGATTAAATACCATCTTTCGCGCTTTCTCATTTTTCACGCCAAAACTGAAATAATCCGTCACATATCCTTTTGTCTTTCTGTCATACAGATTATTCAGCCCGCCGCCCACAGCCATACTCAGGCCCAATTTTTCCAATCTGCGCTTTTTTGAAAAAAACAGCCGAAGCAGGTCCCAGGATATGCCGATGAGCACTCCCGCAGACAACGCCTCTCCCAGTTCTTCCCTGCCTTTAAACAGCCCGAAAGCTCCATGGGGATTATGGAGTTTTCGCAGGATCAATTTTCCCTTCAGGACTTCCTGATACGTTCCCTGCTCATAATGGCGGTCCACATACCGTTTCACAAAATAATCGAGAACAAATACCCCCGCGCCTATACAAAGAAAAATCATATTATTCTACGCTTTCACTGGTTTTTTCTTCTACATCTGCTGGTGTTTCTTCTGTCTCCGGCTCCTCAGAAGCAGGTTTGGGATCTTCCACCACTTCCTCTTCCGGTTCTTCCTTACACTCCTCACCGCACTTCATACAGAACTTGGCTTCTTTGGGCATAGAAGCTCCGCAGGCCGCGCAGATTTTTTCCCCTTTCTTTTTCGCCATAGACTCTCTCATCTTAGCGATGGCAACTTTGTGCTCCGTGATCTTTTCACAGAGTACAGCAATGTCCTCATGCTGGGGTTCTCCGTCCACAAATCTCTGATACACAATATTCCCGATATCTTTCAAAAAAGTATCAATCTTTCTCTGCTCGCCGCTGATCTTATTGCGCATCTTCTGGCTCTCAAAAAAAGTGTCTGTCTTTGCGGTAAACTCCTTTGCCGCCTGGTGCAAAGTTTCTCCAAAATCTGCAAAAAAATCGTCTGTCATAATGTTATTCTCCCTTCTAAAAATTAATAATATACTTCTGTCTCTCCATCAGAAACCATATGTAAAGTTCCTGATTACTATAATTATGTATAGATTTTAAAAAAACATCCATACATTTTTACTGCTGCGCACTGATACGCTTCGGCACCTGGCCTCTCATGATAATCCCCGGCCCGCCGTTTCCCTCTATATACTCTCTCGTGATGACAACCTCGCCAATGTTATCGTCTTTCGGTATCTCATACATAATATCCAGCATAAATTCTTCCAGAATCGCCCTCAGTGCCCGGGCTCCTGTCTTTCTCTCCAGCGCCTTATCCGCAATCGCCTCCAGAGCCCCGTCTTCAAAGTCCAGCTTCACTTCATCCAGAGCCAGCAGCTTCTGATACTGCTTCAAAATGGCATTTTTAGGCTCTTTCAGAATCTGGATAAGCATCGACTGATCCAGACCGCTTAATGTAAATATAATCGGAAGACGGCCAATAAATTCCGGAATCATTCCAAATGCCCTCACATCCTCTATGGTCACTTTGCTGAGAAGTTCCGGGTCATTGTCATATTTATCCTTCAAATCTGCCCGAAAGCCAATAGAACTCTGCTCATTCAGCCGCTCTTTGATAATCTTCTCCAAATCCGGAAAAGCGCCCCCGCAGATAAATAAAATATTTCGGGTATTTACAGTTGTCAATGGGACCATGGCATTCTTGCTGCTG
>CANSYV010000190.1 GCA_947651335.1 uncultured Lachnospiraceae bacterium | reverse complement strand
TAGATTACTTTGATTCCTCTTCGTCAACACATATCCTACTCCGACAAATGTTTTTGCTGTTTTCCGGTTTCAGATAATAGCTGCTGTCATCCGCCCGGTAGATTTTCCACAACTGTCCGCTTTCATCCTGGGTGAGAACAATCTCTGACCCGTTATCCGATGCTAAGGCGGCCAGGTATCTGCCGTCAGATTTGGACTGAATGGTATAGCTGCTGTCACCTTCCCGTCTGAATACCCATATCTGCCCTTTCCTATCTTCTGTTTCCTGAAGGCCCTGGACATTCTCTCCCTGTACTCCCAGCACCTTCCCGCTGCTCTCATGTGTGATCAATGCGTCAAAGTCAGTACTTAAGTTCTGTTCTTTATAAAAGTCCAGGGAAGCAGTGTCTATGGACACCGGCTCTGCCGCGGCCAGACTGTAATTGCCTGCTCTGTCATAGGCATATACGTGGGTGGTATACGCTCCCCCTGCCCCGCCCAGCTGTTCAATGGGGATGAAACACTCAGCTTTCCCGTCAGCCACTGTGCCTTTGAACCACACTGCCTGGTCTCCTGTTTTCGATTCATGCCAGGAAGGGAACATGACTCTGTCAATTCCCACATTATCTGTCACCTTACAGGTTACCGTATACCCCTCCGCGGAAATATCACTGACTTTTATATTTTTAATCACCGGCTTTTTCGTATCTGCTGTGATATCCGCTGTCCAATAGCCCAGCAGCAGGTCCGGAGCATTTTTGGCCGCATAGCTGGCATATATGTAGATGGTCTGGGTTCCCCCCTTGTCCACATAAATAGTATCTTCAAATCCATGCTGGCTGCCTGTACCCGGATATGCAGCCCCCACATCTTCTCTCTTTTTATCTGCCGTTATTGTGTACCCCGGCGCTCCGGAATCTGCGGGACCTCCCACATATACCTGGATATCCAGTGCCTGTGTCACAGAGCTTTTGTCGAAAGCCCATCCTCTCACCTGCACACAGCCGGTTCCCCCGATTACAGAATCCACACATGCCTGGATATTGGAATCAGAACGGTAATCCGGCACGCCGTACCCGATAATCTGGCTGTCTGTCAGCGCATATCCGCCGGTACGCCCTCCGTCAATCCTGACAGCGTTTCCCGCATTCCCCTCAATGGTGTGAACCCGTCCGCCGCTGACATAATTTACAATTCCCACATGGTCATATCCGCCGTTGGCATCCCAGTCAAAATAAATAATATCTCCGGATTTGGGCACATATCCGCTGATTCTGTTCTGCCAGTGCCCTTTTGCCTTAAATTCCTGGACCCCCATAAAGCAGCTGGCTGTTCTGGGAATCTGGCCGGACGCTCCCGCCTGGGCCGCGCACCAGGACACAAACGCGTGACACCATGCATAGGCATAGGTGCCGCCTATGGTTCCCAGCCAATAAGTATACTTATTGGGACATCCGGAAACACCCACTTCGCGGCTGGCAGCCGCAATCAGGTCACCGCCTGCGGCCCCTGCCCGCAGTTCACCCTCCTGTGAGATCTCCTCATTGGGCTGAAATTCCACCAATCCCTGCTCTAATGCCCGGTCCAGCTCTTCCTGGTCAAGAAGGTCAATCTCCTTCTCATGAGAAACTTCCGGGTTTACTTCCTCATTTTTCACGGATTCTTCCCCTGCGGCCCCTTCACCCGGGTTCCCGTTATCCTCATCTGGAAGTATCTGGTTATCTGAGATCCCGGCAGGATACTCCCCTGTCCCGCCTTCTGGATTTTCCTCTGCAGGAGTCTCCTCATCATCCGGCAGCATCTGCACAGCATTTCCTTCATCCTGGCTGGGTTCCCCCGCCAGGTTTAATGACACTGCCTCTAATGGCTGCTCCGCTTCATACACAGCCGCCTGCACCGGCCCGGTTATGGCAGATGCTGTAATTACTCCGGCAAGCACGCCTGCCATGGCTTTCTTCAACACTTTCATTGTGAATTCCTCCCCTTTTTAGAGTACATAAATATATTTTACCGTGCCTCCGGAAATATTTCAATAGTTTTGAATAATTTTTACGGTATATGGTAGAAAATTACAAAATTATTAAATTTATTAATTTTAAAAAAACCGCTTTTCTTTTTCATAAATCTGTATTATAATACATTTTGTGTTCGGGGCATGGCTCAGTTTGGTAGAGCGCACGGTTCGGGACCGTGAGGCCGCAAGTTCGAATCTTGTTGCCCCGACTTCAGTCTTTTTTATTCAATGTGTTGAAAAGACCTGCATTCTTTTTATCTGAGAAGAATGCAGGTCTTTTCGTTATTCCCACTGCTGGCAGATCCCCTTTTCCTCGAAAACGGCGAGGATATCTTCCCACTCAAATCCCCGTCTGGCCAGGAATCCGGTGAGCCTTCGGTACTCCTTTTGCGATAATTCTGTGTGTTCTCCCACTTTTTTCTCCACCAGTTTTCTGATACTGGCTCTCTCATCTATCTCATCATCCAGGGCAGCCTGCGCCCATGCCTCCTGTACCTGGTCAGCATGGACGCCTTTCTGATACAATTCCTGAAACAGGCGGCGCCGCCCCTTTCCCTGAGAACGGGTGTTAAAATATCGATACGCGTACTTTTTGTCATCTATGTAACCATAAGATTTCAAAAATTCAATGGTCTCATCTATTACATCCTGGGGATAACCGCCCTGCGCCAGTTTCGTCCGCATATTTTTCTCTGTCCGGTCCATATATTCCAGAAGATGCAGTGCCCGGTGTTTCGCCTTTTCAGCTATACTCTTATCATGAGAATCCATCTGCCCCGCCTTCCTCATTACTGTTCAGAATCCATGGGCATCTCAAAGAGTTCCTGTTCTTCTGCTGTCAGCGCATCTTCTGTCTCAGCAAAAGACTCCTGCCCATCCAGAGGAGACACTTCTTCCTGAGGCATCGGTTCTTCCTGAACTGCCTGGATTTCGTCAGCGGCTGCTTCCTCTTCCTCAGCCTTGTTCTTAGAGGAACCCTTTTTCCTGGAAGTACCGGATGTCTTCTTGTCCTTGTCCTTTTCCTTCTCTGCCTCTTTGGCAGTTTCTTCCGTCTGTTCCACTCCCAGACCGTAATGGGCGCGGACTTTTTTCTCAATCTCCTGGCAGATCTCAGGATTATCCCTCAGATATTTCTTGGCATTCTCACGTCCCTGGCCGATTTTCTCACCATTATAAGAATACCACGCCCCGCTTTTTTGTACTGTGTTCACCTCAGCGGCCAGGTCCAGAATATTGCCCTCTCTGGAAACTCCCTCTCCGAACATAATATCAAATTCTGCTGTTTTAAAGGGAGGAGCCACTTTATTTTTTACCACCTTCACCTTAGTGTGGTTGCCGATCATCACACCGCCCTGCTTGAGCGTCTCCCCTTTGCGCACGTCCAGACGGACAGAGGCATAAAATTTCAGTGCCCGTCCACCGGTGGTGGTCTCTGGATTGCCAAAGGAAATGCCCACCTTCTCCCGCAGCTGATTGATAAAGATCACAATGCAGTTGGAGCGGCTGATGATTCCCGTCAGCTTTCTCAGCGCCTGGGACATAAGACGGGCCTGAAGCCCCACATGAGAGTCTCCCATATCCCCCTCGATCTCTGCCTTTGGAACCAGCGCAGCCACAGAATCCACAATCACAATGTCGATGGCTCCGGAACGCACCATGGTTTCTGTAATCTCCAGCGCCTGCTCTCCGTTATCCGGCTGGGAAATGTACAGATTGTCCACATCCACGCCGATTCTCTTGGCATAGACCGGGTCCAGCGCATGCTCGGCATCAATAAATCCTGCAATCCCTCCCAGCTTCTGCACCTCGGCCACCATATGAAGCGCCACAGTGGTCTTACCGCTGGATTCCGGCCCGTAGATCTCTACCACCCTGCCTTTCGGGATGCCTCCCACGCCCAGTGCCAGGTCCAGACTTAAGCATCCGGTGGGATAGGTTTCCACGTGCATATCCGCACTGGCCTCTCCCAGTTTCATAACTGCTCCTTTGCCAAAATCCTTCTCAATCTGCCCCAGAGCGGCCTCCAGCGCTTTTTTCTTATCATCTGTCATATAATTTCTCCTTATCATCCTATCAAATATCAACGCCCAGGCGAACCTATGTTCGTTTTTCTGAATAACATCATAATATACTTATCCTTCCCTGTCAACTGTTATCTGTTATCATCTTCTCAGCTGCCCGGGTCTATGTATACAGTAATAATATAATGCCATACATTGCACATGCTGTCTACAGATTTTATGAAAAATTTATTTTTATTCACAGCTT
>CANSYV010000189.1 GCA_947651335.1 uncultured Lachnospiraceae bacterium | reverse complement strand
TCAGTGACAGTACAGAGAATTACCGTATTCCTATGGAAGCAGAACCGGGGGAGAGTGTGACTATCCGGTTCCGCACAATGAAAAATAATGTGGATGAAGTGTATCTGGCAGTGGGGGAACAGAGGATTCCCATGTATGTGGAAGCCAGTTTCGGAGGTTTCGATTATTATGAGGCGAAGCTGACAGTGGGGGAAAAACCCGTTGAATACTTTTTTGAAATCGCGGCTGGCCAGATCCGGTGCTATTATTACCGCAACGGGGCATTTCCGGAAAAGAGGGAGGGCCCTATGTTCTGTATTGTTCCGGGCTTTAAAACTCCTGCATGGGCGAAAGGGGCTGTCATTTATCAGATTTATGTGGACAGATTTTATAATGGAGATCCTGCAAATGATGTGTTGTCAGGAGAATATTTTTATATTGGTGAGCCCAGTGTCCGGGTAGAGGATTGGAATAAGTTTCCGGAAGCAATGGATGTGCGTGAGTTTTACGGCGGAGATCTCCAGGGGATTATGGATAAACTGGATTATCTCCAGGAGCTGGGTGTGGAAGTGCTGTATCTGAATCCTATCTTTGTATCACCCAGCAATCATAAATATGACAGCCAGGACTATGATTATGTTGACCCCCATTTCGGAGTGATTGTAAAGGACGAAGGGGCGCTTCTGGAACCCTGGGATACGGATAACAAACATGCCACCCGTTATATCAGCAGGGTGACAGACAAAGAGAACCTGGAGGCCAGCAATCAGTTTTTCATACAGCTGGTGGAGGAGATTCACAGGCGGGGGATGCGGATTATTCTGGACGGGGTCTTTAACCACTGCGGCTCTTTTAACAAATGGATGGACCGGGAGTGTATTTACGAAGACCAGGAAGGATATGAGCAGGGGGCGTATGTGTCTGAGAACAGCCCCTACAGGAACTTTTTTCATTTTCACGATGAATATAACTGGCCCTATAATGACAGTTATGACGGCTGGTGGGCACACGATACACTGCCCAAGCTCAATTACGAGAAATCCCCGGAGCTGTGCGAGTACATTCTGCAGGTGGCCCGCAAGTGGGTATCTCCGCCCTTTAATGTGGACGGGTGGAGGCTGGATGTGGCGGCAGACCTGGGACACAGCAGCAAATTTAACCATCAATTCTGGAAGCGTTTCAGAAAGGCGGTGAAAGAGGCAAACCCTGAGGCTTTGATTCTGGCAGAACACTATGGGGATGCACGCAGCTGGCTGCAGGGGGATGAGTGGGACAGCATTATGAATTACGATGCTTTCATGGAACCTGTAACCTGGTTTCTCACAGGAATGGAGAAGCACAGCGACGAATTCCGTGAAGATTTGTATGGCAACGGCACCTATTTCTTTGAGGCTATGAACCATCATATGGCGGCATTTCTCATGCCTTCCCAGATGACTGCCATGAATGAGCTGTCTAACCATGACCATTCCCGGTTCCTGACCCGTACCAATCATAAAGTGGGAAGGCTGGCTCATCTGGGCAGCTATGCGGCCCAGGAAGATATCTGTGTGCCGGTGCTGCGGGAAGCCGTGGTGATTCAGATGACCTGGCCGGGGGCGCCTACCATTTATTATGGAGATGAGGCAGGTGTCTGTGGATTTACCGATCCGGACAGCCGGAGGTCTTATCCGTGGGGAAATGAAGACAAAGAGTTGATTCAGTTTCACAAAGATGTGATAGCCCTCCACAAGGGGTACGAGATTTTCACCAATGGCTCCATAAAGTTTCTGGGACAGCAGTATCAGGGAATCAGTTACGGCAGATTTTCCAGAACAGAGCGGGCAGTGGTGGCAGTGAATAACAGCCGGGAGATTATGCACATGGAGATTCCGGTATGGCAGGTGGGAATCAGCCGGTTTCAGGATGAGGCTATGCAGAGGCTTTTTCTGACCCATCAGGAGGGGTATTCCAAAGAAACTGTTTACCTGACTGCTAAGGGCGGATATCTGGATCTGGAGCTTCCCCCATTGTCGGCTATGGTTCTATACCATATGGATTAGAAAATGGCGGGGACGCTGAGTATGGATTGGGAAAAGAAGTTTATGGAGTCCCGTCAGCCGGCAGTGAAGCTGGAGATTGCCATGGAGCGGCTGATGGAGCCGGAAGATCTGTCAGGACAATGGGAGCAGGTCTATGAAAAATATCTCTCTGAGAGAGTCTGTCCGGCTCTGATGAGTCTGGTCCGGCAGGGGAAACCGGAAAAACTGCGGAGATTCCTTGCCTGGGGAATCGCCAGCCGGGAGCAGTGTGTCCGGGTGCTCATGGAGTCTTCTGTGAAAAATCCCGAGATCCGTCTGCTTCTCATGGGATTTGACAGGGAAACTGAAAACACGCCAGAGAACGGGATTCTCACCATGGAAGACGCCGCCCGCCAGGCATGGGAACTCGCAGGTGCATCGCTGGCATGGGAGATTGCGTATCTGGGTTTGTTTTTTTCGGAATTTCAGATCAGCCAGGCCCCTGGGCATCTGTATACAGGCACTGATGGGCTGAACATATATCTCCAGCCCCGGCAGGTGGTGGAATGCTTTCAAAAAAAGAATCTGCGGGAATTATATTTACATATGATGGCACATGTCCTCTACGGTCATGTGCTTTCTAGTAAAAAGTATTCCCGGAAATTGTGGGATATCTCCTGCGATATCAGTGCCTGGAAGCTGAGGCAGAACGTGTTTGGGCTGTCTGTGGATGACAGGAAGGAGCAGGAGGCCCTGGCGGCGTTGGAAGAACTGTTTTTGCCATCTATTCAGCTGGAACAGGCAGTGCAGGTGTGTGAATACCTGATAGACAAGCCCCAGAAACTGGAACAGGCCCACGGACTGCTGGAGAACTTCCCCAGGGATGACCACGATTACTGGTATGGGCCACAGGATTCTTTTGGCCAGAATTGTGCCTTTGGCGGAGAAGGGGGCTGCGGAGACGGCACGTGGGCAGGGCAGAGACAACGGGCTGTATACCTGGAGCGTATTAAAAAGAAACTGGCTGCCGCAAAAATATACAGAGAAAAGCTGGAGGCGTCTCTGAGGCCCCGCCGCAGGGGACAGACTCCTGGCAGCCGGTATGAGCTGCTGAGACTGCGGGAGGAGGGAAAGTATGATTTCCACCGGTATCTGGAGCGCTTCGCCTCAGTGAGAGAGGAGCTGCAGACGGATGAGGACAGTTTTGACTATGGGTATTATATGCTGGGACTTGCCAGGTATGGGAACATGCCTTTGATAGAACCTCTGGAATATATGGAGGCACGGCGGGTGGAGGAGCTGGTGATTGCCATCGACACATCAGGGTCCTGCTCCGTGGAAGTGGTCCGCCGTTTTCTGGAAGAGACCAGGAATCTGCTCACCAGAAAAGAAAATTTTTTCCGGAAAATGAACGTCCATATCATCCAGTGTGATTCCATGATACAGCAGCACCAGGTGATCACCTCTGTGGAGGACTGGCAGCGGTATGAGCGGAAATTGACAGTAGAGGGCCGGGGAGGGACAGACTTTACCCCTGTGTTTTCTTATGTGGAGAAGTTAAGGGACCAGGGGAAGCTGAAAAATCTGAAAGGGCTTTTGTACTTCACAGACGGGGACGGGGTGTATCCACGGGTGCCGACGGATTATGAGACAATTTTTGTGTTTACAGACAGAGAATTTCTGGAGGGTGATACGGCCAGGGAGATTCCGGCCTGGGCGGTGCGGCTGTGTCTGGATATACCAAAAGAGGGGAAACAGCCATGAATATTCAAGAAGCAAAAGAAGAAATCAAGCGCACACTGTGGGCTTATATCCACAGGGAGGGGGAAGCCGGGAAAACCGGGAAAACCCGGATACAGATTCCCCGGGAAAAACAGCGGCCTGTGCTGCTGATCGGCCCGCCGGGGATTGGAAAGACGGCCATTATGGCTCAGATTGCGCAAGAGGAGCAGATCGGATTCGTGTCATACACCATGACCCATCATACCCGTCAAAGTGCCATCGGGCTTCCGGTTTTGAAGGAAAAGGAATATGGCGGCAAATGGTATTCTGTCACGGAGTATACTATGAGCGAGATTGTGGCTTCCATTTATGACTGTATGGAGCGCACGGGGAAGAACACGGGGATTTTGTTTATCGACGAGATCAACTGTGTATCAGAGACCCTGGCTCCCGTGATGCTGCAGTTACTGCAGAACAAAACCTTCGGGAGCCATCCCATTCCGGAGGGCTGGCTGATTGTGGGGGCTGGGAATCCTCCGGAATATAATAAATCTGAGCCATAATG
>CANSYV010000188.1 GCA_947651335.1 uncultured Lachnospiraceae bacterium | reverse complement strand
GACAATGGACAGGAGCAGCCCGCTGGCGTCCTCAATTTTGAGGATATATTCCTTACGTTTTACTGGATTCTCCTGCTGTTCCGCCAGCAGACGCAGGAAACCGGTAATAGCATTTATGGGAGTTCGGATATCGTGGCTCATGCTGAACAGGAAATCCGTTTTCGCTTTGCTGGCGGTTTCCGCTTTCACAAGAGCATTCTGCGTCTCTTTGTTTGCCTTACTTAAAATGGAATAAGTCAGTACCAAAAGTACTGCTAAAACAACGACTGTGAATATGGCTGATTCAATCCCAATCCGATTGGCGTTTGTAATCATCATTTCATTGGCTTCGTCCGGGAAAACCTGAATAATGTACCAGCCGCTGTGTTTAAGCCCCATAACACAGGCTCCAGTCTCATTGCCCTTCAATGGTATGACAGCCGTTTCGCCTCTATAGACAAAATCAGCGACATCCATATCCTCTGAGAGCCGCGGGCCAAATACCGTTTCAATTGGGATTTCCCCCGTTGTGTCAATATCCTGATTATTTGAAATAATAAGTCCGTCCTCATTACACAGATAAGCTTCCGCTTCGCAGCCAAACACATCCATGGTCAAAAGCCGGTTCAAATGACTGTTTCCTTCATATACACCTATGAGGGAGCCGATTATTTCCTCCTGGTAATAGACCGGAGCGTAAAACACCAAAAGCGTCTGCTTTGTCGCGCGGGAGTTAAAAATCAATTCGACCCCGGAATTTCCCTGCATGGAATCCAGGTAATACTGCCGGTCTTCCGCTTCTGACACATCCCCAGTTATATTATGATTCTTTCCCTCCATATCCACAAACTCAATAAAATCAAAAATAGAATGGTCTAAAATGCGCTGCAGCTGAAGGATATCCAGTTCTGGAGAGGTCATGGTCCCGCTTACTAAATTGCTCAGCATTTGTATATTGGCGGCACCTTCTTCCATGGATTCGTCAATAAGCAGAGCCATTTGGCTTGTGTTATCCAGCAGATATTCCCGATTGTTGCGGGAAATGTTTTCCCGGTTCCTGACCGCAAAGATGACAATGGACCCAATTGACAACGCGGCAACGATAATCGTAAGAGCAGACAGTATGCGTTTATTTCCCTTTTTCATGGCCATTTTCCCCCATGAATGAAAACCATGTCCAAGTGTTTCTGCCAAATGGCAGAATATTTTTCATATTATAACACATCCACTCAAAATGGGGTAGTGCTTTCCATGGGAAATTGAAATCGACGCCAACTCCCTCAACTCGTCAAAAAAACTTTTGTAAAGACCAAATAACGGCAAAAGGAACACAGTCAAACGGCTATGTCCCTTTTGCGCGCTCGCTCAATCACGTGTTTCCAACACGTTTTTATGGGATTCAAATAATAAAGATACCTGTCACATATAATTTATAATATCCAGAGCCAGTTTCCCAACTTCTGTGGCATGAGCTTTTGCTCCCGGGATACCCACAGTGATATAAGCTGCAGGCTCTGCCTCCGCCGCAATCACTGCAGGATCACCAATTTTCATAGCAGATGCCACAGCCACAGGGATTACAACGTTTAAGATATTGCATCCGGAAAGTGAAAGGTCATCCATCACCGCAGCCGCAAAGGGCACTGCCCATGCCACATCCTGGCACTGTCCCTGGCAGACTTTGGGAATGATACCATGGACAAATCCTTCCATAACAGCCGTTTTATCGCCCATAGTTACTGTTACATCTACATAAGGATCAAAAGACCAGTATTTCTTCACTAATTTCGCTGTTCTTCTCGCCGCGCTGTGAAGGTTCGCAGTCTTCACTGTCACCTTTTCTCCTGTCATGGCCGAGAAAAGGGCAGATGCCTGATTTTCCACGACAGACAGCCTCTCGTCATCCAGCGCTTTTACAACCTGGGCAACGGATTTTCCCTGTGACAGCTGATCATATGTGAATTCTGCTTTCTTATAGATAGCTTTTGTCCTGGCAGGTTCTGTGGCATTGATCAACAGCTTAGTCACAGGGCCATTTCCGAATTCAGATGCCTTTCTGGCAATAATGTTAATGCTGACTAGAGCGGATTCCGGATTTAAAGAAGCTGCGGTTCTCTCCGCTGCAATCTTCTTCGCAATTTCTTCTGGATTTGCACCTTCCTCCAGAAGAGCTTTCATCGCCGCAACAGCATAAGAACCCTGATGTCCCAGCGGCGCATTCACAGGGCTTGCTGAGAATCCGCTGGAAATTCCCTCTTTGAAGCATGCCAGAATTTCTGCCAGTGCCATCATTCCGATTACAGACGGTCCTCCAATGTCTTTTAATATCAGACCGATATCCCCCACCAGCTGTGCGGTATCGTATTCCTGATTGGTCAAATGCATATGTACTTTTTCTGGCAGTCCTGCTGTCTTAGCCGCTGTACGCCCCACCAGACGGACAGAAGTGGTTCTTCCATACTGTCCCTGGTCCTCCGGTACTTCCGCATCGGGGTGGATGACTTCAAGAATTGCAGCCGCGCCGAAAAGAGCCGCGTGAAGCGGATCTGGGCGGATACCGGCGCCTGCCATGGCATCCATCATCGCTTTTGTTCCGATCTCAGCCCCTCTTTCAGCCATCCCCGGCCAGATAATGTCCTCTCCCAATGCACTGTGCCCGTAAAGAGGGCTCCCTCCCACATTCACAGGAACATCCCTGCCGTTAATCGGAGAAAGTGTACCGTCCATCATAGCTTGATTAACTGCCAGGACTGCCGGAAAAGCAGAGATTTTACTGTTCATTTTTGAAGTGGGAATCGCACTGACCCCGCTTCTGTCCACTCCGGCCAGCATACGGCATGTGGCACCCAGTTTCCTGTTTCCTGCCGGAATCCCCACCTGCGCCGCCGAGCCGGCCAGGTACATCATAACCGCTGTAATCATGGCCGCGTTTGCACCGTCTGCACCGGACTGCTTCGCTGTGTTGACCGCCTTTTCCAGAATCGTCTCCACAGGAAGCCTCCTCACATCTGCAAACTTGATGGAAAGGCTTCCCCCTGCCAAAATTTCCTCTGTGATTACATTAGCCACTGTGTGAATGGCAATATTCACCATCCCGTGTCCACCCGCAAGGGCCTCAATCCGGTCATTTGTCAGATTTGAAACATTGGAGACAGCTGCCATCTGAGCTGCTGAAATCACTTTGCTCTTATTATTATCCATGTCTACCCTCCATTGGCACTCAAAAAATTTTCAAACTCTAATTTCTCGGCTATCACTATGAAATAATTCTGTCAATTCCATTTGAATCTGTTTTAAAGAAAGATTCCTGTCTTCTTTCTCCTTCAGCAGTGCTTTTAACTGGGCACAATCATCATATTCAGGGCGCACTGCCGTCAAATCATCATTGATAACTTTCCCCCTGACCGTAAAATCATAAAGACCTTTTTCCGTTCTAACCTTTATCGCTTTCGGGATGATGGAAACCCGTGTATGCCGGTGGCAGGTCTCAATTCTGTGCCAGCCAGAAGAACCGCATTCATTTACAATAGCATATTCAATCTTCTCTGCATTTTCACCAGCAGTATCAATCAGTATGATATAAGAAGGTCTGTTTTTCTTTGTGATACTGCTGATGATCTGCACATTCTTCGCCCCCGCCTCGTAAAAGCAGTCTATTACATTTCCCAGTACTTCGCCACTCAAATGGTCCACCTGTACCAGAAACAACATACCTTTTTTTGAAAATAGCTCCAGAAGAACCCTCACCCCCTTTAACACCTTCCCAGTTCTTACATTGTACCAATCTGATTTTATAAACACAATATACTGTAAAATTAATGAGCTGCTAATAAATTTCTTAGTAACTTGTATTGTTGTGACTAATAGCCTATAATTAAAAAGTACGAAAGGTAAGAGTCATTCGAGGGGAGATGGGCTGTTATGTACCGCAGAAAATTAGAGAAAGATATTCGTTGTCCGTTGGAATACGGCCTGGAAGTGTTTGGAAAAAAGTGGAATTCCAGAATCATATGTGTATTGGCCCACAAAGAAGTCCTGAGATACAGTGAGATTCGAAAAGAGATGGGAAATATTACAGATACTGTGTTAGCATCCTCTTTAAAAGAATTGATCGCCAATGGGGTTATACTGCGGAAATCCTTTGATAAAATCCCGCCTCGTGTGGAATATTCATTGTCTGAACGCGGAAAATCGGTAGTGCCCATTTTACAGAGCATCTGCCAGTGGGCTGGCGGGTCTTACAAACAGGATGCGCCTGTGTGGCAACGAAGAACGGATGGCTGGGCAATTCACACATTTCC
>CANSYV010000187.1 GCA_947651335.1 uncultured Lachnospiraceae bacterium | reverse complement strand
GGGAAATGAATAGGAAACTGGAGAAGATGCTTCCTATTCCAATCTGGAATACATTATTATAGAAAATAACAGTGTACAGGAAGAAACATTCGCCTATTACCGGGAACTGGAAGCTTCCCATCCACAGGCAAAAGTGGTGTACTGGGAGGGAGAATTCAACTACTCGGCCATCAACAATTACGGGGTAACTTATGCCTCCGGTGAGTATCTGCTGTTCCTCAATAATGATACGGAAGTGATCAATGAAGACTGTATTGAGGAACTGCTGGGGTACTGTATGAGGCCGGACGTGGGCGCTGTGGGTGCAAGGCTGTACTTTGAAGACGATACCATTCAGCATGCGGGCGTGGTCATCGGCTTCGGCGGGGTGGCGGGGCACTGCTTCGTCCAGCAGCTGAGAGGATATACCGGCTACTGCCACAGAATCATCAGCGCCCAGAACTACAGCGCAGTGACAGCAGCCTGCATGATGGTTCCCAGGGATGTGTTTGAAGAAGTGGGGGGATTCAGCGAAGAACTGGCCGTGGCCTTTAACGACATTGATTTCTGTCTGAAAGTGCGCCGGGCCGGAAAGCTGATTGTATATAATCCTTACGCAGAACTGTACCACTATGAATCCAAGTCCCGGGGGCTGGAGGATACGCCGGAGAAAGTAGCCCGGTTTAATCAGGAGATTGCCGTGTTTGAGAAACGGTGGCCGGAGATCCTGAGAAAAGGGGACCCGTATTACAATCCCAATTTAACATTGGACAGCCAGGATTTCTCGTTGAAAAGAATTTAGGAGGGAGACTTATGCGTTTTTTAGTAACTGGTGTGAAGGGACAGCTGGGGCATGATGTGATGGATGAGCTGGCTCTGCGGGGCCACCAAGGTGTGGGTGTGGACGTAGAGGAAATGGATATCACCGATGCACAGGCTGTGGAGCGGGTGATGAGCAGTGTTCAGGTGGACGGGGTGATCCACTGTGCCGCATATACGGCAGTGGACGCGGCAGAGGACAACCAGGACCTGTGTATGAAAATCAACGCAGACGGTACAGAGAATATCTGCCGGATGTGTAAAAAGCTGGATCTGCCTGTTATGTATATCAGCACAGACTATGTGTTTGACGGAGAAGGGGAGCGCCCCTGGGAGCCTGAGGATGAGAAGAAGCCCTTGAATGTGTATGGGCAGAGCAAATATCTGGGAGAGCTGGCAGTGCAGAAATACCTGGAAAAGTATTACATTGTGCGCATCGCCTGGGTATTCGGGGTCAATGGCAATAACTTTATCAAAGCCATGTTAAACAAGGCCAAGACCACCAATCGGGTCTCCGTGGTCAGCGACCAGACTGGGTCCCCTACGTATACCAGAGACCTGGCGGTACTGCTGGTGGATATGATGGAGACAGACCGTTACGGGGTTTATCATGCCACCAATGAGGGCATCTGTAATTGGTATGAATTTGCCAAAGAGATATTTGCCCAGGCGGGAATTCAGATGGAAGTGACGCCAATCAGTTCGGACCAATACCCTGCCAAAGCCACACGGCCCCATAACAGCCGGATGAATAAAGATAAGCTGGAGGAAAAAGGATTCCGGAGACTGCCGCCCTGGCAGGATGCTTTGGGGCGGTATTTGGAGATTATCAGAGGATAGCTTTTTTGATGCTGATTTTATGGAAGGGGCGTTTTGTAGTTGGTTATATGTCGTGGTTAGAGCGTCAAAAGTCTATTTTTATTGGTGGGACTTTTAATGGGATGATTATAGCATAGTGGAAAAGAGGGGGGAGTGTATGTCATTGCTACAGGAGCAGGCTGTTCAGATGATACATGGTTTATCGGATGATAATGTAAGATTTTTGATTGAAATTATTCAGAGACTTATGATTCAGGAATCTCATATGGTAGTGGAACAGCAGGCAGATGGCCAAAGTGGTATACAGGCGTTTGAAAGATTAAATGCTGCACGGGAAGAAATCAGGAAAGCTCTGCCGGAGGATTTTGACCCTGATAGAGAATTAGAGGAAGCGCGGGCAGAACGATATGAAAGTATTGATTGATACCAATGTAATTATTGATTTTTTAATTACGCGGGAACCGTTTTGTATGGCATCCTCAAAAATCATTGAAAAGTGTGCATGTGGAGAAATTAAAGGATATATTGCATTCCATTCTATTTCTAATCTGTGGTATATTCTGCGAAAATTTCCAGAAGATAAGCGCAGGGCTTGGATGAAAGACCTATGCAGTTTTATGCGTGTAACCGGAGCCAGTCACGAAGAAGTGGTAAAAGCGGTGGAAATGGAAACATTTAGTGATTTTGAAGATTGTCTGCAGGACAGGTGTGCGGAAAGTATTGAGGCAGAATATATTATAACCAGAAATGTTGTGGATTTTGCTGGTTCGGAGGTTCCGGCTATTTCTCCGGAAGACTTTTTAAAAGTTGAATTCGGAATTGCGCTGTGACAGTTATACCCATGAACCAAATGATTTGACAACAGTTCCGAAACAAAACGGAGCTCAAAACCGTTTCTAAGAGGGGAGACAGATATGAAAAAATGGAAAATAAGGTTTTTTATGCCATGCATCGTGCTCTTGGCCGCGTTGCTATGCAGCAGTGCACAGCCGGCCTGGGCATCTTCCGGTCCGTTTCCCGTTACCACTGACCAGATCCCCGGCTGGCCCCAGGCGCCGGAGATCGTGGAGACTACAGGGGTTCTCATGGAAGATTCCACCAACACCATTCTTTACAATAAGGGGATGCATGAGCGCATGTATCCCGCCAGCACCACGAAAGTGCTGTCAGCGCTGGTGGCCATCGAGAACAGTGATTTGTCTGAGAAAGTGGTATTTACGGAGACTGGTACCGCTGAGGTGACCTGGGAGAGTGCGAATATCGGCATGCAGGTGGGGGAGGTCCTCACCATGGAGCAGTGTCTGTACGCCATGATGCTGGCCTCTGCCAATGAAGTTTCCACCCAGGTGGCGGAGCATGTGGGGGGCAGTGTGGAACAGTTTGTGGAAATGATGAATCAGAAAGCCCGGGACCTGGGATGTGAAGACAGCCATTTTGCCAATGCCAACGGATGGCACAATGAGGACCACTATACATCGGCATACGATATGGCTCTGATTCTGCAGGCGGCCATTCAAAATGAGACGTTTTTAACCATCAGCGGCACCCGCTCCTACACCATTCCCCCCACTAATATGAACGGGGAAGCCCGGAATCTTCATAACCATCACGCAATGATTGTGAAAGGCCACTATTATTATAAAGGGGTATTTGCGGGGAAGACGGGAAGCACCGATGAGGCGGGCAATACTCTGCTGACTGCCTGTAAGAAAAAAGGGGTAGTCTTAATCTGCATGGTGATGCAGTCCCAGGACGCGGCTGTAGTGGATGATACGGCGAAGCTTTTTGATTATGGATATAAGAAATTCCGGAAACTGCAGATGACAGACCCTGGGCTTACAAAAGAAGGCGGATACGCTTACGTGCCAAAAGGGGTTTCTGAGCAGGACGTCACCAGCCAGGATACGCCTCAGGAGGATCTGGTGTTCAGCCAGTACCTGTACCAGGATGTTCCGGTGGGGACGGCTCTCGCCGCCTCCCCAGAGCCCACCCCTGTCCCGGACACTTCCACAGAAGAATTGTCCAAAGAGCAGGAGACGGCGGGGGAGGCTTCCGCTGAGAAAGAGGAAAGCCATCTGGTTTCCTATGTGATTATAGGAGTGTTAGGCCTTTTGATTCTTCTTGGGCTTTCCCTGATAATAAAAATAGTATGTAAGACCAAGAAACACTGACCAGCACAAGAGACTCACTGCCAGGCCCTGGAAGAATCCGGGAGCCTGGTATTTTAGTTCCACCTGATGGGTCCCTTCTTTTACCTCTATTCCCTGAAATCCCAGATTGGCTTTGAGAATCTCCTGCTTTTCTCCGTCCACATAGATGCTCCACCCTTTTTCAAAAGGAATGGCGAACATGACATAGCCATCCTGGGGGGCTTCTATGATCCCTGTCAGATGGTTGTCTTTTTGGGGAGCCTCTATGGACACAGCTTTTGCAGAGGCTTTTCCCGTTCCATGTTTCAGCGCGTCTTTTGGCTGTCCTTCCAGAACCACATGTTCCATTATGTAGTCCTGGGCTTTCTGCCGGCCGTTTTCCTCAAGATACTGGTCAAACTCCTGGCGGTCAGCAGCGTCTGTATAGAAACGTCCCAGGGAAGTATCATTTTTGTTTTCGTACACCTGGATTTTTCCAAATTCTTTCACCAACCCACTTACAGAAAGCACCTCATCCCAGTTTTTCCCAAGCCAAATGACAC
>CANSYV010000186.1 GCA_947651335.1 uncultured Lachnospiraceae bacterium | reverse complement strand
GGAGCTGTTTTTATTTTCATGTTTCTTCTGGAGCTGTTTTCAGCAAAAAAAAGTTATGAGAAACTGGTTTCCATGGAAGTAATGGCTTCAGAAACCGGACTGAAAAACGCGGAACGGTTCTTCGTGCGCCAGGTGGAGGAGATCGAGCGGCTGGATGATAAATTTGCCCGGCAGTACAGCGCAGGCATATTAAATCTGGAACAGCTGGGAAGCAGGACGAAACATATTCAGAGCACTTATTGCGGGGTTTTGAGAAGGAGCGGCCGGGAGGTGGCAGAATGTCATTCTCAGCTGATATCAAAATATTTTTTCCGGAAAACCATGGACGAGTTCATAAATGGGCACGTGTTTACCAGTGATATGCATTTTTTTGCCCACAATTTCAGCAATACCAGAAATTCCATTGTTTTGGCCCACCGGGAGGAAACTGACGGGGGAGATCTGATCTTTGTGTACCAGTTGAATGATAGTTATTACTGGGCGGACTATATGGGCGCGTCCCTGCGCAGCGGCTATTTTGTGTACGATACAGGGTGGGAGACTCTGGCGCCGTCCAGACCGTCCTTTGTGAATATGACAGAAGTGGCTGATGAGCTGAAAAAGAGCAGGAAGCAGGGATTTCTGGTTTTCGAAAACCGTGACAGGAACAGACTGGTCTCTTATATGAAATGCAGCAAAGCCGATGTATATCTGTTTAACAGCATACCCATGTACTCCTTTTGGGCGTTTCTGACAGAGGACCTGAACGAGAAGCTTCTATTATATATAGGTTTTCTGTGCGCCGTCTTTGCAGTCAGCTGGATCTTTTACCGATACATCTGCAGGCCCATTATTGCCATCGGGGAGTCGTTAAACAGAGAGATTATGGATGAGACACTGTGTTTTGAAGACTCCCCGGCGTCTTCTGTCTATTCCCCTGTCATAGAGACAGTCAATGAGATGAAGCGGAAGATATCCAACATAAAGGAAAATGAATACAGAGAGCGCCTGCTAAAAGAGCAGGCAGAGTTAATTATGCTGCAAAGCCAGATCAATCCCCATTTTATGTACAACACCCTGGAGTCTATACGGGCCATGGCTATGCTGGAGGGGGCACAGGAAGCACCCAAGATGGTGAAAGCACTGGCTGATTTCTTCCGATACACCATCAGCAGAAAGGATACCATCGTGACTGTGCGGGAAGAACTGAAAAACATTGAAGACTACCTGACCATTCAGAATTACCGCTTTCAAAACAAATTCCTGTATCAACGGGAATTTGACCAGGAAGCTCCTTATATGAACTGCGGGATGATTAAGATGATGCTGCAGCCTATTGTGGAGAACGCCATTTTTCACGGGCTGGAGCCCATGATAGGGAAAGGGACCATTACCATCCGCATTTATCTGACCACCAGGCATCTGCGGATTGCGGTGAAAGACAATGGAATCGGCATTTCACCGGAAAACCTCCACAGACTGAATGAGGAGATACTGAAAAGTGACCATGTGGAATCCATGGAGCACCAGAAACATGGCATGGCGCTGAAAAATGTGAATCAGAGAATTCATCTGTATTTTGGAAAAGAATACGGAATTTCCATGTACAGCAAAGAAAAAGTTGGGACAGAAGTGTCCATTTCTCTGCCGATTGTGAATGAAATGGACCAGTACACCATCCGCGGCGCTTAGCAGCTGTGGAAATCGTCTGCCGGCCGGCAGGACAGGGGATGGAGTTATGATTGATGAGATACTGAATATCCGGCATATCCGGAAAAGTTTTCCCTATGGGATAGTCCTGGATGACATCAGTTTGAACGTGATAAAAGGCGAGTGTATGGGTATTATCGGGGAAAATGGCTCCGGCAAAAGCGTCCTGATTCGGATTCTGGCCGGAGAGCTGGAAAAAGACCAGGGAGAGATTTATCTGGAAGGCCGCAGATATGAGCCTGGAGATATAAGCACAGCGCAGGAACAGGGTGTGTACCGGATAGCCCAGAAGAGTATGCTGCTGGAGGATATGACAGCGGCTGAAAATCTGATATGCGTACATCCCTATTTTGGCAGGCGTCTGAAAGACGCGCTTTGTCAGATTCCGGCCAGGCACCTTTTCATGACCGCCAGGAAAATAAATGCCCTTGCAAAAGCCTGCCTGGATGAATTCGGGATAGCGGCTGCCCCGGACACAATGGTAAAAGACCTTTCCCCGGTTGAGAAAAAGCAGGTGGAATTTCTGAAAGTCATTTTGAAAAATCCAAAGGTGCTGATTTTAGACGATATTTTTTCCTCACTGGACATGGACCGCCAGCCATGGTTTGCCCGGCAGATTGCCATGGCCAAAGAGCGGGGCACTGCCATTGTTGTAGTGTCCCAGAATCTGAATCTGGTGACAGAGCTCTGTGACCGGATTGCCATTATGCAGGATTCCCAGATTGTGCAGGTGGTGGATGGGGATGATATTTACCTCAGCTCCCTGCTGGCTGTTCTGAGAAGGGGAGACGCGGCAATACAGCGGGAGAGAACCTGTAAGCCTGCAAAAAAGACGCTGGAGGTGAAACAGGTCCGTGCCGGAAAGAATATAGAAGCCTCCTTTTCCCTGTATGAAGGGGAAGTGCTGGGAATCTATATCAGCGATACTTTGGCGGCAGACAGCCTGGTCAGAGTTTTGAGCGGCCAAAAGCAGCTGGTATCCGGTGAAATCATCGTGTGTGGAAAAAAGCTGGAGACAATATCACTGGAACAGCTGGCAGACAATAAAATCTGTGTGATCTCCGGGGAAGACCTGAATCAGATGCTGCTGTACGAGGACACGGTTCTGGACAATATTGGATTCTTCGCCATGAAAAGGGCTGTGCATTACGGTATCCGAAATCTCAAAATGGAACGTCTGGCCGCATCAGAGCTGGCGGCGGAATGCGGACTCTCCCCCAATGAGCTGCATCTGGAAGCCTCCTTCTTAAGCGCCGGGGCAAGGCAGAAACTGGCCTTTGCCAACAGCATTGCCCTGGGCACCCGCATCTATATATTGAATCATATTATGTCCCATGTAGATTACCAGTCTCAGAAGATTTTGTATGAAAAGATGGGGGAATTGAAAAGGGACGGGGCATCCTTTTTGTTTATCGGGAAAGAGTTTGAGGAGCTGAGAACAATCAGTGACAGAATGATCTATGTGGTGGGCTCTCAGATATCGGATCGGTGGTTTTATTGATTCCGTTTATATGTTACAATAAAAACATCATAACTGTTCAGTACCTGCATTTTCAGGCGTGGTTAAGAGTATAAACGGGGAGTGGTATATATGGCGGAGAAAACAGTCGTTACAAGTGAAATTGCGATAACTTTAAAGACAATAGGCGGGAAGTGGAAACCACTGATTCTTGAATATCTGCGTGCAGAGGGGACTAAGCGGTATTCTGAAATATTAAGGTATCTGGAAAATGCTCCTAAAAAGACCCTGACTTCTCAGCTGCGCGAGCTGGAAGATGACGGAATCATTGAGCGCAATGTAATTCCCACAGTACCGCCGCAGGTAGAGTATTCATTGACAAAACATGGGGAAACATTAAACCCGGTTCTTGACGCCATGTGCGACTGGGGCTACAGGAATCGGGGAGGCAACTATATCCTTTCTCACCCCACCTGTGCTGAAAAAGAGGGGAATAAAAAGTAACCAGGGTACAAAATAGTGCCGTCTTGCAGGTTTTTTTATCAGACATTATAATTTGGCTATAAAAAATCGAAAGGACAAGAAAGAAATGTTTAATTTTAGGTATTTTGCCCCCACAGAAGTATGTTTTGGAAAAGGTATGGTTGAAAGTGTAGGAGAATATGTAAAAAAATATCATGGCACAAAGGTTCTGATCCATTATGGCGGAGGAAGCGTTGTACGCACTGGATTGCTGGAACGGGTGAAGAAAGCGCTGGATAAGGCAGGGATAGCGCATGTAGAGCTTGGAGGCGTGGTGCCAAATCCCCATTTAACTAAAGTGTATGAAGGAATCGGACGCTGCCGGAAAGAAAAAGTTGATTTTCTGCTGGCAGTGGGCGGGGGAAGCGTAATTGATTCTGCAAAAGCAATCGGATACGGATTGGCAAATGCAGGAGATGTCTGGGACTTCTTTGAGCATACGAGAACAGCAGATTCCTGTATGCCTTTGGGATGTGTATTAACAATTGCGGCTGCTGGCAGTGAAATGAGTAATGGCTGTGTTATTACAAAAGAAGAAGATGGCAAAAAAAGAGCTTACGATAATGATATTTCCCGCCCCAAGTTTGCGATAATGGACCCGGAATTGACCATGACCTTGCCGGACTACCAGACAGCATGCGGATGTACGGATATGTTAA
>CANSYV010000185.1 GCA_947651335.1 uncultured Lachnospiraceae bacterium | reverse complement strand
ATGGCAAAGTGACGGAAAAG
Source organism: uncultured Lachnospiraceae bacterium (assembly GCA_947651335.1). Lineage (GTDB taxonomy): Bacteria > Bacillota > Clostridia > Lachnospirales > Lachnospiraceae > MGBC164599. Next base: position 4,321 of record CANSYV010000185.1, on the reverse strand, counting down.
CCGGAGATATTATTTGCAAGGCTGGATATGGAGGAGTCGTATTATGAAGAAGAAAATAATTGCAGTGATGTTAAGTGTTTCAGCAGCCGCAGCGGTATTGTTTACAGGCTGTGGAGGCGGAGCCGGGGAAAAGGATAACGACGGCGGCAGTGCGGGAATAGAGCTTTTGAATGTGTCTTATGACCCCACCCGGGAATTTTATGCGGCGTATAATGAATTGTTCAGTGACCAGTTTGACCAGGATGTGACTATTACCCAGTCCCATGGGGGGTCAGGTTCCCAGGCGCGTTCGGTGATTGAGGGAAATGAGGCGGATGTGGTTACTCTGGCGCTGGCCCACGATATCACAGCCATTGAAAATGCGGGGCTGATTGACAGCGGCTGGATTGATGAATTTGAAGGAAACAGCTCGCCATACACCTCCACCATTGTATTTTTGGTGCGAAAGGGAAATGAGAAGAATATTAAGGACTGGGATGACCTGGTGAAAGACGGAGTGGAAGTGATCACGCCTAATCCGAAGACATCCGGGGGTGCCTGCTGGAACTTCCTGGCAGCATGGGCTTATCAGCAGGAGCAGGATGGAGAAGACGAGGAAGCCACAAAAGAATTTATGAAGAAATTGTATGAGAATGTGCTGGTTCTGGATTCCGGTGCCAGAGGCGCCACCAACACATTTGTGGAGAACGGACAGGGAGATGTGCTGATTGCCTGGGAAAATGAGGCGTATCTGTCCATGGAAGAATATCCTGACGAGTATGAGATCGTAACCCCAAGTGTGAGTATCCTGGCACAGCCGTCTGTGGCCATTGTGGACAGCAACGCGAAAGCCCACGGCACAGAGGAAGCGGCGAAGGCTTATCTGGAGTATCTGTACAGCGATGAGGCCCAGCGGCTGGCAGGTGAGAATTATTATCGTCCGTCTAATGAAGAAATTCTCCAGGAATTTTCCGACCAGTTTGATTTGAATATGAATCTTGTGACCATTGATGATTTTGGCGGCTGGGACGCGGCTTTTGAGACTTATTTTGATGACGGTGCTGTGTTTGACCAGATCTATGAGGAATAGGCAGGCGGCGTGAAATGAGGGATGAAAATAGATGGAACAGCAGATTGTAAAAGTAAAAAATAAAAAGGGCGTGAAGGTGATTCCGGGATTTGGCCTCTCACTGGGCGTTACGCTGGCCATGCTGGGATGCCTGGTATTGATTCCTCTGGCGTCGATTTTTATCAGTGCCGCCCAGCTCAGTTTTGGAGAATTTATAGAGACGGTTACCTCCAGACAGGTGGTGTCCGGTTATATTGTGAGTTTTTCCTGTGCCTTCTTTGCGGCGCTTATTAATGTGGTGTTCGGCGTGATTCTCGCCTGGGTTTTGGTGCGTTATGAATTTCCGGGCAAACGGCTGATGGATGGCCTGATAGAACTTCCCTTCGCCCTGCCCACCGCTGTTGCGGGTATTTCCCTTACATATCTCTATTCCGACCAGGGATGGATAGGGGCACTTTTTGATAAAATCGGAGTGAAGATTGCCTATACCCGCATCGGGATCACCATCGCCATGGTTTTCGTGGGGATTCCTTTTGTGGTGAGAGCCGTACAGCCCATATTGGAAAAGCTGGACCGTCAGTATGAGGAGGCAGCGGCCATGCTGGGAGCGGGAAAGCTGTATACCTTTTTCCGGGTGATTCTGCCGGAGCTTTTTCCGGCTATGCTGGCCGGGTTCGGACTGGCCCTTGCCAGGGGCATCGGTGAATATGGAAGTGTTGTGTTTATTGCGGGCAATATTCCCTATAAAACCCAGATTGCTCCCCTGCTGATCATGACAAAACTGGAACAGTATAAATACGCGGATGCCACAGCCATTGCGCTGGTACTGCTGGTGATTTCTTTTCTATTGATGCTGGTGATCAATTCTGTACAGATTTATATGCAGAGATTCAGCAAAGCTTAAGATTTAATCGGTTTGGAGAAAATTAATGTCAGAAAAAAAGAAACAGAGAATGTACGATCAGGATGTGAGCGGGGACGGGATTCATTCCATTCAAAAAGTAATTGAGCCGCCCAAAGAGAGCTCCAGGCCTGTGATCAAATATGTGCTCATCGGGGTCAGTGTGCTGTTTTTGTTTGTCATGCTGATACTGCCGCTGATTGTGGTGGTGGTCAATGCGCTGGGTGACGGATGGGCGGCATATCAGGAGGCAGTGCTGGATGAATATACGGTGAAGGCACTGATGCTTACCCTGCTGGCCACAGTGACAGCCGTGGCGGTAAATACCATATTCGGAGTTTTTTCCGCATATCTGCTGTCGAAATTTTATTTCCGCGGCAGACAGGTGCTGGCCTCGCTGATTGATATTCCGTTTTCCATTTCCCCGGTGATTGCGGGGCTGGTGTTTATCCTGACTTTCGGGAATATTGGGTGGATGGGGGATTTCCTCAAGGCCCATGATATTAAAATTGTGTTTGCGGTTCCGGGGGTGATTTTGGCAACTATTTTTGTCACTTTTCCGTTTGTTTTCCGTGAATTGTTTCCAGTGCTGAACGCACAGGGAAAAGACGAAGAGGAAGCAGCTGCGCTGATGGGGGCCGGCGGTTTTACCATTTTCAGGCGGATTACGTTTCCCCATATTAAGTGGGCACTGCTGTACGGAGTGATTCTGTGTACGGCCAGGGCTATGGGGGAATTCGGCGCGGTATCGGTAATTTCCGGCCATCTGCGGGGGAAGACCAATACACTTCCGCTGCATGTGGAGATTCTATACAATGAGTTTAATACTACGGCGGCCTTTGCGGTATCGTCTATCCTGGTGCTGCTGGCGGTGCTGATTTTGATTGCCAGGAATCTGGTTGAATGGAAGAAAAAGTGATAGGGGAAACGACTATGTATGTAGAAATGCGGCATATTATGAAAACTTTTGACGGTTTTCAGGCATCCAATGACGTGAGCTTCGGGATTGAGAGGGGATGCCTGGCGGCCCTGCTGGGACCCAGCGGAAGTGGGAAGACTACCATTTTGAGAATGATTGCCGGATTGGATAAACCGGATTCCGGGGACATTCTTATCAATGAGGCCAGGGTGAATGACCTTCCCGGAAGTAAGCGGGGGATTGGTTTTGTATTCCAGAATTATGCGCTGTTCCGCTATATGACAGTGGCAGACAACATTGCCTTCGGCCTGGAAGTGCAGAAAAAGAGTAAAGCAGAGATTAAGACCAGGGTGGAAGAACTTCTGGAATTGATCTCCATGCAGGATCTGGGGAAACGCTATCCCCATCAGCTGTCTGGAGGACAGCGCCAGAGAGTGGCTTTTGCGAGAGCTCTGGCGCCCAATCCTCAGCTGCTGCTTCTGGATGAGCCTTTTGCGGCCATTGACGCAAAGGTACGCCGGGAGCTGCGCACCTGGCTTCGGGAGATGATTGAGAGGGTGGGAGTCACCAGTATTTTTGTAACCCATGACCAGGAGGAAGCCATGGAAGTGGCTGACCTGGTGATTGTGACCAATCAGGGACGGGTGGAGCAGATGGGAACCCCGGATGACATCTGTATGCATCCTGAGACAGAATTTGTGGCAGATTTTATTGACACAGCCCGGTTCGAGGCTTTGCGGGCTGTGGAGGGGAAGAAGCAGTAAAGCCTAATGAAAGCAAAAGCAGGTCAGATAGAATCCGTCTGGTTATCTGACCTGGCTTTTGCTTTTTCTGGGATATGGGGTTTTTACATCTGTTAATTCGGCCAGATAATCCATGCTTGTATCCAATGCCAGTGCAATTTTCCGGCATTGCTCGAATGTGTAATACCTCTTTCCGTTTTCGATTTTCGAATAATCGCTCTGGTCAATGCCGGTCAAATGCTGCATCCTGATTTGAGTATATCCCTTTTCTTTTCGCAGTTCTTTCAGTCGTGACATTTTCATGAACCTCCATTCTTATTATGAGTATTTTTAGGGCGTTATATAACAGAACGGCAATTTGATTATGTCATACAGACCTATTGACTTTAGGGATTAATTGACCTATTAAAAGCGTTGGTAAAAGACTAAGGGGCTGTCGATCTTTCATCCAGTATGATATTGAAGGACAGCTTCTTTTTTGTTATGTATGTAATTGTTCTATTGACTTTAGGGTGAAATTGACCTATTATAATGATAATATAGACTGCAGATAATTTCCGGCAAATTCTAGAAGGGTACGGGGGAAAACAGGTGAAAATCATACACAATCTCATAAAATACAAAGACATTCTGTTATCAGTAATCTTGTTCTTTCTCATCTCAATAATTTTACTGCCTTTTTTTTCATACGCCATTTTAGCAGCATTTTT
>CANSYV010000184.1 GCA_947651335.1 uncultured Lachnospiraceae bacterium | reverse complement strand
AATTATACTCAGCCAGCTTCTCCGGATTTGAGATAAACTGCGGCGTGGTGATCAAGGTATAGGTTCCCGGCTTCCCTGTTTTCACAGCCAGAACAAATTTGGACTGCAGCTTACTGGATGGAGTATTATAATCCAGAGAAGTTTTCATGGTAATGTTGGTAGTCTTTTTTATCTTGGCGTCCGGCCTGGCGCCTTCTGGCACGCTTCCCTCCGAACAGCTCAGATGAAACAGATAATAATAGCTGTCAGCACTTTTCACATAATCAGTAACTTTTGCCTTTATCTGTATGGTTTTCTTGGAGGTCAGCGCCACAGACTTCATCTCTCCCGCAGCTGCTGACGGCTCTACCTTTTTAATGCCCTTCTTTATCTTCAGAGATTTTCTTCCGTTGAATTTCCCGTATACTTTCCCGCCTTTCGAATCCAGCTTATAAGCCCGCAGACGTACATAGTATGTTTTATTCTTCTGCCTGTCACGGATAGATGCCGTAGTGCCTCCGATAAGATACAGCTCCTTTTTGGTCTTAAACGTTTTATCTGTACTTACCTGAACCTGATATCCCTTTGCCCCGCTGACTTTCTTTAATTGAACCTTTAAGACTCCTTTCGACGGATTCGTCAGTTTTTTGATCTGACTCTTTCCCACAGAAACTTTTTTCCATTTTGCCGTCAGCGTGAGATTTTTCGTCACCGAATCAGTAAAATTATACTTTTTAGAGCCTTGATACCAGCCGGAAAATACATATTTGGGGCGGACAGGATCTGCCGGTTTTTTCGCTCTGGAGCCCTTTTGCACCACCTGTGGCTGCACTGCGCTCCCTTTATTGGAATCAAAAACCACAGTGCAGACAGCAGTTTTAGCCTTTGCGCTGTCCGTGGTTCCTGCCGCCCCATTATCCGACACTCTATTCTCAGATACCTGCCCTTCGCCCAGTTCATCATCTGACAGGGAATCCCCCGAAACCTGATCCGGCAGAGCATCCCCGCCTGAGACGATATCTTCTGATACAGAATCCCCGGAAATCAAGTCTCCTGAAACCGTATCTGCCGGCTCCCCGTTTTCCAGAATCTCATTTCCAGACACAGCACTGTCATAAACTCCGCCGCCTGATGCCTCATCCTCAAACATCCCATTCACGGACAGACTGCTCCCCATAATTCCCGCTGGAGAAAGCATCTCATCTGATGAAACATTCCTGGAAGTTGTATCCCCGGACACCCCCTGGTCTTCCCATGGGCCATCCGGCAGACATTCCTCCTCTATGGCAGGATTTCCGGATTCCGGAAAACTCCCGGCACTTCCCCATACATCCACAATGCCAGATAACTGCCCCCAGCCTGGCTCTGTCAATAAAACAACCGCAAGTACAAACGCTAAAAAACGTTTTCTTCTCTGTCCCTTCATCTATCCAGCCTCCCATCCATACATGAAACAATACAGAAAACCGGAGCCAAACAGCTCCGGCCTCATACCCATATTTTACTCCCCGATCTATCTAAACGTGTATCTTACTTAACAGGCTAATTCAACTGATATACAGACGCCTTCTGGCTTCCGAACTGCAGTGCCGCGCTGTGGCTGTCCATGTAAATATCCACATGTCCATAACCGGTTCCCCGGTCCTCCACAGTATACACGTTGCCATTGATCAATAATTTTGTGCCAAAAGGGATTCCTCCCATTGCCACCGTTCTCCCTGCTGTTGGTGTTGTACCGCTGGCCGTTCCTCCTCCTGACCAGGAGCCACAGCAGATAGAACAACTGCAATACGCAGTCAGTGTAAATTCTCCCAAATATGTACCCGCGCTGTCGTCAGAGGCTGCCCCGTTATCCGCATCTGCCGGCTGTGAAGGTTCCGGCTCTGCTGATGTCTCCGGTGCGGTTGTCTCCTGAGGCTCCTGCACCTGGGGTGTCTGCGTCTCCTGTACAGCAGGAGTCTCCTCTGGAATTTCATTGGAAATTTCATCCTCTGTTTCTTCTTCGTAATCCACCTGTTCAGATGCTCCCCGATTCTCAGAAGAAACTGATTCCTCTTTTGACTGCTTGGCTTCTGCCGCCTGCCTTTCCTCTTCCTGCTGTCTCAGCAGCTGCTCCTGCGCCGCTTTCCTGGCCGCTTCTGCCTCTTTTTCTGCCTCTGCCGCCAGAGAAGTCAGCTGGGCTGACTGCTGATTCACCGTCTCCAGAAGACTGGCCGCTTCTCCCTCAGAGCGTTCAATTTCCTGGGTATACAGCGAGATTTCCTGCTGGGCAGAAACTTCCATGCTTTCCACTTCCTGCCGTTTCCTGGCACTTTCCTTCTGAAGCTGGACAATTGACTCTTCTTCCACTTTTACTGCTTGCTTCTGATCCTGTACCTTTTCCTTTGCCAGCTCATATTTTTCCAGCATTTCTCTGTCATATTTGGAAATCTGGGCAAAATTGTCCGCACGGGTAAGAAAATCCGTGAAACTATCCGCCGAGAGCAGCGTAGTCAGAAGATTCCCCTTGGATTTCTCATACATATAGGAAATCCGTATCTTCATACTCTCATACTGCTCTTTTTCTTTCTCTCTGGCCTTTTTCAATTCTTTCTTAACCAGTTTCAGCTCTTTCTGCTTCTGCCTGGCCTTTGCTGTCAGTTCTTCCAGACTGATGGTCAGCTCCTCATACTGCTGTGATAACTGGGCCAGATACGATTCCAGATCTCCCCTCTGGCTTTCCAGCCCTGCTATCCGCTCCTGTGTCTCAGCCAATGCAGCTTCGGACTGGGCTTTCTCCCCTTGAACCGCCTCCATCTGCTGCTGAATGGATGCCGCCCCCGCCGGTACACTCCCTCCCGTGACCAGCACTGCGGCCGCCATTACCGCGGCTGCCAAATGTATTCTATTCATCTATAACACCTCATTTGTATGATCTATGCAGGTAAAAGCCAAATCCCCTTCAACTCATACAGGCGTTTCTCCCCGCATCAATCATTGATGTTACACATTATACCATAATTCGAAAAAAAATCAACACCTTTTATTAATAAATTGTAATAAATCCGTAATATTTTCCAGAATATCCTTTTTGCCATTTCTAAGTTTATAAAAATCCACCTTCCTTTTGTTCGGATTTTGTGTTACAATAACTATGCTGTTAAATCAAATAAATCTGAACAGTGTACCAAATATTTAGGAGGCAGAAAGTCATGGATGAAAGAAGGAAAAAACAGTACCGGGAACTCGGACTTACAATTGCATATTACCGCAAACTGAAAGGATTAACCCAATTACAGCTTGCTGAGGCTACTGACGTGAGCCGGACACATATGAGCAATATCGAAGCTCCCAACGGAAAGACTTCCGTGTCTTTGGACAAATTATTCGATATCGCTGATGCTTTAGGAATTGAGATTAAAGATTTATTTGATTTCCGAAAATAACGATAACAGTGCCCAGGCGTGTAAACAACACGCCTGACATAATAAATGCCGGCCTTAGAGGACGCCAAGGCCGGCATTTATTACTATGATCACCCGTTCAAAAGGTCTTTTTTACATCTTACGCGTCTGCTGTTTCATTGTCTGTGTCAAGATTCATAACCTCTTCGTATTTTTCCAGAATAATGTTCTGAATCCTCTCGCGGGTTGCCGAGTTTATGGGGTGGGCGATATCCCGGTATTCCCCGTCTGCAGCCTTACGGCTGGGCATTGCAATAAATAAACCTTTCTCGCCTTCAATTACTTTAATGTCATGTACCACAAACTCATCATCGATGGTGATGGACACCACCGCTTTCATTTTGCCTTCTTTCGCTACCTTCCGTACTCTAACATCTGTTATTCTCATAGTAACCTCCCATCATGCGCTATCCTGCCGGGTAACAGGCCGCATGGCCCTTACCGTGAAAACACCTGCTTTCTCAGTAATTTCCGCCCCTTTCGGATTATATTACATACCTTTCATTCTTTTCCACTACGATCTTGATGCCGTCCTCACCATAATGATAAGAATTTGCCCGTATGGTGTCCCTGCTTTCCACTACACAATTCTCAATATGTGTGTTATCACCCAGGTAAACATCATTTAAAATTATTGAATTTTTTATTACACAATTATTACCAACAAAAACATTTTTGAAAATAACGGAGTTTTCTACAACCCCATTTATAATACATCCACTGGCAACCAGACTGTTTTTCACATCCGCTCCGGGGTTATATTTCGCAGGCGGCAGGTCGTCAATCTTTGTCTTAACCTCCGGCCCTGTGCGGAAGAAGTATTCTCTTACTTCCGGCTTCAGAAAATCCATGTTTGTTCTATAATAAGACTCAACAGTAGAAACATTGCTCCAGTAATCTTTGATCTTATAACCATAAATTCTTTT
>CANSYV010000183.1 GCA_947651335.1 uncultured Lachnospiraceae bacterium | reverse complement strand
GCCACATTAGGGGATTTTTCATGAGTGAAGATGTCCTGAATGCGGAAGAAATCAAGAGCTGTCTGCATACAAAGTGGCTGGGCCAGAGTATATACTGCCGGGAAACTGTTGATTCCACCAATACCTGGGCCAGACGTCTGGCAGAAGAGGGCGCTGTACATGGCACCGTTGTATTCGCGGAAGAACAGACCAGCGGGAAAGGGCGGCGGGGCAGAGGATGGGTTATGCCCAGGGGAAGTTCTGTGGCTATGACCTGTATTCTCAGGCCCCGGGTGAAACCCCGCAATGCCTCCATGCTGACACTGGTTATGGGACTCAGCACGGCCCAGGCGTGCCGCAGACTGTATCAATTGGAAGCTATGATTAAGTGGCCCAATGATATTGTAATATCCGGGAAGAAGATCTGCGGTATTTTGACGGAGATGAATGTGAGGGAAAATCACATACGTGACCTGGTGATCGGCGTGGGCATTAACGGGAACCTGACAGAGTTCCCCAAGGAACTGGCAGAGACCGCAGCCAGTCTCCAGACAGAGCTTGGACATGCCATTTCCAGGGCACCGCTGGCGGCAGCGGTATTGGAACAGTTTGAGAAGAATTATGAGGAATTTTGTGTCCATGAGGACTTTTCCCGGCTTAAGGAAGATTATAACCGGATATTAGTCAACCGGAACCGGAAAGTCCGGGTTCTGGAAACAGGAAATGAATGGGAAGGAACTGCCAGGGGGATAGATGCCAGAGGAGAGCTTCTGGTGGAGAAGGATGACAATACTGTGGCAGCTGTGAGTGCCGGGGAAGTATCTGTGCGCGGTGTGTATGGATATGTGTAAATGCCAGGAGGGTATATGTATCAGGAGAATGTGGTGCTTTGCGGTGCAAGCGCCTATGAACAAAAATATTATTTTAACGAAGATTTCTATGCGCTTCCCCAGGCGGTTCAGGACGAACTGCATATTATGTGTGTGATGTTCACAGAGGATGTGGGCGGGGTTCTGATTCTGGAATTTGATGAGGAAGGCAGTCTGCAGTTTCGTGTGGAGGCTCTGGAGGCTGACGCCAGATTCGACGAAATAGGAAGTGCCCTGAAGATCAAACAGCTGCGCAGGGAGAAAGAAGAACTGCTCCAGTCCCTGGAAATGTATTACCGGGTATTTTGTATGGGGGAAGAAATGGAGGAGACAGAATTATGATCCTGGTTATAGATGTGGGAAATACCAATATTACCCTGGGTGTATTTGAAGGGGAGGAAATCAAAGCGACTTTTCGCATGACCAGCGGACAGAAAAGGACTTCCGATGAGTACGGCATATATCTGTGCAGTATGCTGGAACACCGGGGGATTGACCCAAAAGGCGTTCACCATGTGGTGATCAGCTCTGTGGTGCCGGATGTGATGTATTCCCTGAACAGCGGGGTGATCAAATATTTTAATCTGCGGCCTCTGGTCATTAAGCCAGGCACAAAGACAGGAATCCGCCTGGTAACGGCAAATCCCAAGGAAATCGGCGCGGACCGCATAGTAGACGCCATGGCAGCGTATACCCTGTATGGAGGGCCTGTGCTGGTGATTGATTTTGGAACAGCCACCACCTATGATTTGATACTAGAAGACGGCAGTTTTGCGGCGGGAATCACCTCACCGGGCATCCGCATCAGCGCAAAGGCATTGTGGGAGGATACGGCAAAACTTCCGGCTATTGAAATACGCAAGCCAAAATCCATATTGGCGAAGGATACCATCACCAGCATGCAGGCAGGTTTAGTCTATGGGTACATAGGCCAGACAGAATATATTATCAGGAAAGTAAAAGAGGAATCCGGGCTGGGAGATGAACTGCGTGTGGTAGCCACAGGCGGATTGGGGAAGATTATTGCCGACGAGGTGGACGCCATACAAATTTATGACAATATGCTCACATTAAAAGGACTCCGGCTTATCTATGAAAAGAATCAGTGAACATGTGAGAGTGAAAATCGGTACTGTGGAACTGGAAAATCCGGTGGTGCTGGCGCCTATGGCGGGGGTGACGGATTTACCGTTCCGTCTGCTGTGCAGAGAACAGCAGGCGGGACTTATTTGCATGGAGATGATCAGCGCCAAGGCCATTCTCTATGGAAATAAAAATACAGAAAAACTGCTGGAGATACATCCTGGCGAAAGCCCTATTTCTCTCCAGCTGTTCGGCAATGACCCGGACATTATCAGTGAGATGGCAAAAAGGATAGAGGACCGGCCATTTGACATTTTAGACCTGAATATGGGCTGCCCAGTACCAAAAGTAGTCAATAACCAGGAGGGTTCGGCGCTTCTGAAAAATCCTCCTCTTATCAGAAAAATTGTGGAAAAAACGGTAAAGGCCATCAAAAAACCGGTGACAGTGAAAATCAGAAAAGGCTTTGACGGAGAAAACATAGATATTCTGGAAACCGCCCGCATAATTGAGGGCAGCGGGGCGGCGGCGATTGCAGTCCACGGGCGCACCCGGGAGCAGTATTATTCCGGGGAGGCTGACTGGGAAGTGATCCGCCAGATCAAAGAAGCTGTGTCCATTCCGGTCATTGGAAACGGGGACGTGGATTCTCCCCAAAAAGCCCGGGAAATGTTTGAGCAGACTGGCTGCGACGCGGTAATGATTGGCAGGGCTGCCCGGGGAAATCCGTGGATATTTTCCCGGGTACGTGCCTATATTATAGAAGGTAAGCATTTACCGGCCCCGGACAAAGAACAGATTAAGCAGATGATTCTGCGGCATGCCCGGCTTCAGGTGGAGTACAAAGGGGAATATACGGGAATGCGGGAAATGCGCAAACATGTAGCCTGGTATACGGCAGGCCTGCCCCACAGCGCCAGGCTCAGGCGGGAAGTGAACCAGCTGGAGGACTATGGACAGCTGGAGAAATTGCTGGAGAGGCTTGGGTAATTGGGAAGATGCTTCAGTAATTGGGAAAATCCTTCGGGAGTCGCGACTTTTGACAAAAGAAACAAAACGGAGCTCAAAACCGTTTTGAATTCGCTCCTTATTTGTTTCTTTTTTCCAAAGTCTGGCTGTTGAGGGGACGTGCCGTAGTTTCCCCATATGTGAGGAATATGTGGGAGAGGGGGCGGTGCGGGGGACGGAAAGGTTTTTCGCAGTTTTGGAAGCTGGCGGGGTATATTTTCCCAGATGGGGCAATACATTGGGAAGTAGAAAGGTGTCTTGCCATATAGATGGTTTTATATGGAGCAGGATGCTTTATAGGGACAGGGGCATCGGGACAGTTCCTTAAATACATGTTGAGAAATCTTGACAACTTTCAGGGATTTCGTTATAATACATGAATTGTTAACAGCAAGGGCGAAGGGAGCGAAGAAAATGGAAGAAAAGAAGAACTTGCTTACCTATGCGGGATTGAAGCAATTAGAAGAAGAACTGCATGAATTAAAGGTAGTTAAGAGAAAAGAAGTGGCTCAGAAGATCAAGGAAGCCAGAGAGCAGGGGGACCTCTCAGAGAATGCGGAGTATGATGCAGCGAAGGACGAACAGAGAGATATCGAAGCCCGTATAGAAGAGATTGAGAAAATTCTGAAAAACGCAGAGGTAGTAGTAGAAGATGAAGTGGATTTGAAAACCATCAGCGTAGGCTGTAAAGTCAAAGTCCACGATATGGAGTACGACGAAGATATCGAATTTAAAATCGTAGGTTCCACGGAAGCGAACAGCCTGGAGGGAAAGATTTCCAATGAATCTCCTGTGGGCAAGGCATTAATCGGTGCGAAAGAGGGACAGACTGTCAGCGTGGAAATGCCGGCAGGTCTGATGGAATATAAAGTATTGCAGATCCAAAGAAATGTATAAGGGGTGAAAACGATGGCTCAACAGCAAAAGAAAGAAGCAGACCAGAGTCAGCTGCTGAAAGTGCGCAGAGAGAAATTAGATCAGCTGATGCAGGAAGGGAAGAATCCCTTTGAAATTATGAAATACCATGTGTCCCATCACAGCCAGGAAATCAAAGAAAATTTTGAGGCGCTGGAGGGAAAACAGGTTACAGTTGCCGGAAGGTTAATGTCAAAAAGAGTCATGGGCAAAGCCTCTTTCTGTCATGTGCAGGATTTACAGGGGACTATTCAATCTTACGCAGCCAGGGACAGTCTTGGGGAAGATGAGTATAAGGCATTTAAAAAGCTGGATATTGGAGATATCGTAGGCATCACCGGAAATGTATTTAAAACAAAGACCGGAGAGATTTCTTTGCATGCTGAGGCAGTTACACTCCTTTCCAAAAGCCTGCAGATTCTCCCGGAGAAATTCCATGGCCTGACCAATACAGACCTGCGTTATAGACAGAGATACGTAGACTTGATTATGAATCC
>CANSYV010000182.1 GCA_947651335.1 uncultured Lachnospiraceae bacterium | reverse complement strand
GGCCTGGTGGCGGCAGAATCCGGAGGGGAAGTGATCTTTTTCAGGTTTCTCAGCCCCACGGAAGGAATATGGAGAATCCGTGTGTACTGCAGCAATTACACTTCCGGTTACTTCCATATGTGGCTTCCTGTGAATGGCATGGTGAAACCGGATATTACCTTTCTCAATCCCAATCCGTTCCAAACCATTGTATCTCCAGGCAATACCGTACCAATCATAACAACAGCCGCTTATCAGGCTGCCAATGACTCCCTATACATCCATTCCAGCAGAGGATTTACTCCTATCCAGGATATTAAACCGGAAATTACAGCCCCTGGAGTGGACCTGACAGTTCCCAGACTCCGGGGAGGTTACACAACAGCCACCGGTTCCTCCATAGCGGCTGCTTTTACCGCAGGGTGCGCTGCCCTGTTGATGCAGTGGGGGCTTTCCCGGACACCTGCCCGCTATTTTAATTCCAGTGAATTGAAAGCCTATTTTATCCGGGGTGCCAGAAGAAATCCCGCTCTCACTTACCCCAACCGGGAATGGGGCTTTGGAATTCTGGATATTTATCAGGTATTCAGCATTTTTTTATCTCCATAAATTTTTATTTGTAACCAAACTTGAAAATCCTCATATGATGAAGTGTAAATTAAATTTTGGAGGATTTGAAATGAGTGATTTAGCTGCTACAAATTGTGGATGTGGATGTGAAGAAAGATGCGGATGCGAACAGGATAACGGCTGCGGATGCGGCTGTGGAAACGGCCTGGGATTCTTAAACGGATTTGGCGGCGGTTCTTCCTGCAGCTGCATTCTGTGGATCATTATTTTAATGTGCTTCTGCGGAAACGGCGGCGGAATGGGATTCGGAAACAACAATGGCTGCGGATGCGCTGACAACAGCTGCGTTCTGATCATTCTTCTGCTTCTCATCTGCGGCGGCTGCTAAACAGCCCCAAAACGGGCCGGGGATTTCACTCCCCGGCCCGCTTATATCGTATAGGAAACTTCGTTCCCTATACGATATAACCCTCCGGGGGATGCGCACTACGCGCTAAGGAAGATGGCTGCTGACGCAGCCGCGCTCCGGCGCGGAGAATCCGGCAGAGCCGGATTCTTTTTTATAACATTTTACGAAACGAAAAAGAATCCTGCCCGTTTCTCCCCTTGGGCCATACAGGCTGGCGTCCTCTCGCCTTTCGCCTCATACATTCCTCATCTATCTCATATAAAGCATTTCCCTCTAAAACAAAACGGCTTTGTGAATCCCGCCGGTTTTCTTTTCCTGATCTCATTTTTCGAATCTCCTCTCTGACTACTGTCCAATAACTGGTATACCGGGCTCCTTCAATTACCAGAGTTTGAAAACACTCCCCCAGTGACCCAGCTATCTTTTTTATCATATGTCATTATCCGTTCCTCTGTCATATCCTAATGAAAGAAATCATAAAATTAGCAAAAAGGAAAAATATGAATCAACAAGATAATATTCCTATGACTGGCCTGGATCAAATGGTCAGCGACGACCAGCTGCAGATATTAAAGGCAGTGATTCCCTATGTTTCTCCCCATGGCCAGCGCTTCCTCTCTATTTATTCTAAAGTGAGGGAACTCCGCAACACCATGAACCTGATGCCAAACCAGGAAGGGGATATGCGCATATGCGGGTCAGACTCTGACGCCTCCATGCAGCCCCTGGATATTCTCAATGAGATCCGCCCCTTTTGCAGCAAAACCGCCCAGCAGAATATTGACCAGGTGATACAGATATTTGCTATGCTGCAGATGGCAGAACTTTTCCAGGACCCGGATCATTTATGAAAGGCAGGTGATTCTATATGAATGAAAGTCAAAATCAGCAAAACGGACAATGGATGAATAACCCGCGCCTGGCGGGTCTGGACAAAGAAAAACTGCAGATGCTGCAGGGACTGGCTGACCAGGGCATGAACAAAAGCCAGTCTGACATGCTGCCCTTTCTAATGGCAGCCGCAACACAGGGAAAAGAAAATGGCATTCATTTCTCTTCCGATGAAATCAATGCCATTATTGAAGTTATGAAAATGGGAAAATCCCCAAAAGAAGCTGCCCGCATGGATAAAATCGTATCTCTGATGAAATTGATGAAGCGCTGATATGATACCTATTTCTTTTTAAAATTCTGCAATATGGTATCTCTCAGGAAGATCAGCGCGTTCACTGTGGTATACTCCCGGATTTTCTCCCTGTTTCCTGTAAAATGAAACTCTTTCACATACACGTCGCCTTTGTAGCAGCAGCCCATGAAGACGGTTCCCACCGGCTTTTCCTTACTTCCGCCGTCCGGTCCCGCAATGCCGGTAATGGATATACACACGTCTGCTCCCGAGGTGAAGCATCCTCCCTTCGCCATTTCCTTGGCCGTCTTGCTGCTGACGGCCCCCTCTTTGGCCAGAGTTGCCTTTTTTACCAGCAGACGTTTTCTCTTTGCACGGTCACTGTACGTGACAAATCCCTCTTTCAACACTTTGGACGCCCCCGGCACATTTACAATACGTGCTGCCAGCATACCGCCGGTGCAGGATTCTGCCGCGGCCAGCGTCAGATTCTGGCTGGCAAGAAGCTCCACAACTGCATCCTCCAGCGTCTTTTCTTCTTCAGCCGCATAGATGTTCTTTCCAAACCTGGCTTTTAACTCCCGTACAATAGGCTTGCACATTTTCCTGGCTTCTTTTTCATCTTTTGCCCTGGCTGTCACACGAAGGTGGACTTCCCCGATTTTGGCATAGGGAGCGATGGTGGGATTCTTCTGCTTTTTGATCAAGTCTTTAATATCATCCTCCACCTGGCTCTCACCAATGCCGCAGATTTTTACCATCTGGGAATAGATAATCTCTGGCTGCATTTTGTGCAGATAGGGGTAGACAGACTCCTGGAACATAGGCTTCATCTCTCCTGGAGGACCAGGCAGCAAAATGACGATTCCCCCGCTGTGTTCCATGATCAGTCCGGGCGCTGTTCCATTGTGATTGTCCAGTACTTTTGCCCCTTTGGGAACCAAAGCCTGTTTCCAGTTATTCTCTGTGATTTTCTTATTTTTATTATTTTTTACATAACTTTTGAAAAAGGACTCAATACGCTTTTTGGTGTGGGCATCTTCTACCAGCTTATACCCAAGCACAGACGCCGCTGTCTCTTTTGTAAGGTCATCTTCTGTGGGGCCCAGCCCTCCTGTTACAATTACCACTTTAGACCGCCCGCATGCCTGCTTTAGCGTTTCCTTTAATCGTCCCTCGTTATCTCCTACCACTGTATGATAATACAGGGAGATCCCCAGACGGGCACACATTTCTGAGAGAAATACAGCATTGGTATTCGTAATATTCCCCAATAAAATTTCTGTGCCTACAGATATTAATTCTCCGTCCATATCTGCTCCTTTCCTCTTACGCGAAAACACGTACTAATCCTGCAGAGACAATACTTGTTTATTTTTATATAAATAATCTGCCAGCGAGATCACTGTCAGCGCAACAGACAATCCAATCAAAATCTGCTCTGCCATCACCATACTGCCGCCTAAATCCGCAATCAGCACAATAATCATCACCATCTGACAGATAGTCTTTATCTTTCCCCAATAGCTGGCCGCTATGACAATACCGTTGTCGGAAGCCACCAGACGAAACCCGCTGATAATAAATTCCCGGGCAATGATAATCAGAACCGCCCACACAGGCAGACGCTCCTGCGCCATCAGACAGATAAGGGCAGAGCACACCAGCAGTTTGTCAGCCAGAGGGTCCATAAATTTTCCAAAGTTAGTCACTAAATCATATTTTCTGGCGATATACCCATCCAGGGCGTCCGTGGCGCTGGCAATACAGAAAATCCCCAGACAGAGCCATTTCTGCCACGCTCCTCCCCAATTTCCCAGCATGAGAATCACAAAGGGAAATACCAGAATAAAACGTAAAAGCGTCAGTTTATTTGGTGTGTTCATTGTACCAACTCTCCTATCAGATCATATTCCAGAGCCCCTGTCACCCGGGCACGGACGAAATCGCCGGACATGAGCTGCTCACCTGTGTTGATGAAAAGATAACCGTCCACATCCGGTGCATCTGCATAAGTCCTGGCCACATAGGCACCTTCCCTTGGAATGGCTCCCTCTACCATACATAAAAGGGTCTCCCCCACTCTCCCCCGGCCTTTTTTCAGAGAAATCTCCTGCTGGATTCCCATCAGCTCCTCTTTCCTGGCCTCTTTTACCTCCTCCGGCACCTGATCCTCCATAACCGCTGCAGGCGTTCCTTCTTCGGGAGAATAAGTGAAAACTCCCAGCCGGTCAAACTCCATTGCCTTTTTCACCTCCTTTCAGGTTA
>CANSYV010000181.1 GCA_947651335.1 uncultured Lachnospiraceae bacterium | reverse complement strand
TCCGTCGATAAAATTCTCCTCGTTCTTGAGACGCAGATATCCGTGACCCTGCTCCTTTGCCGGTGACAGTTGTCCTATACTTTCCCTGATTCCCGAAATGCCCATTTCTGAAAAACCGATGCCATTTCTTTTAGAAAGTACCTCGAATTTCTGTATCGGCCGCATACGATTTTCCACGCATTTCACAGCTTCCGTCTGCCCTGTCTCAAAATGATACACTTCCTGTGCATCCCTGACATTTTCACCCAGATAGACCCGGTAAATGCCGCTCTCCAAAAGATAGGCCGCATCCTCTGTACTGTACGCGGCAAGTCTGCCCTTTGGAATGAAAAAGGACAGCTCCTGACTCTCCTGGGGCTGCAAAAGTCCTGTCTTACCAAATTCCACAAGTTCCTTCTCCGGATTTTCCAGTTTCCCGTCCGGCTTGCGGATATAGACCTGTACCACTTCTTTCCCCGGAAGCTCCCCCACATTCTTTACGGACACGGACAGGCGAAGCCCCTCTTCTCTCTCATAAATACAGTCTTTCACTGCCATGTCAAAACATGTATACGACAGGCCGTAGCCAAAGGGAAAGGCCACTTTGTCGTTCTTATGGAAAGTTTCAAAGTATCGGTAGCCCACATAAATATCTTCCTGATAGACCGTATCCACCCATACCTCATTATCATCCGCCCCCAGACGCTTTCCGCTCTTCGCACAGTCGTAAAAGTTTGCCGCTGATGGATTGTCCTCATATCTCCTGCACCAGGTATCCGTCAGTCTGCCGGAGGGGTTCTCCTTCCCGCTCAGTACATCCACAATGGCTTTTCCGCCCAGCATCCCGCCAAATCCTGTGTACAGAGCAGCCCCTATATTTTCTTCCATGGAATGCTTTTCTTCCATGGAATGCTTTTCTTCCATTATGAAATCGGCTCCTATGGGATACCCCACATTCAGCACGAGGATCACATCCCGGAAAAGCTTCCCTGCCATGCGCAGCAACACCCTCTCTTCTCCTGTCAGGTAAAATTCTCCCTCCGCCGAAGAGTTGTCATGATTTTCCCCGGAAGCCCTGGAAACTACAATGAGCGCCCTCTGAGAGAATTCCCTTGCCCGTTCCAGCAGTTCCTCAGACGGTAATCCTTCCTGTCCGGATCCGTAAAATTCCAGCAGTTCCTCATTGACCTGAAATCCGGAATGCTCCCTGACCGCCTCCAACAGGCCCACCTGATACCGGGGATTGATTTTCCCGGCTCCCACGGCACAGGAACGAAATTCAAAAATGCCTCTGCCCAGGATATTGATTTTCGCATCCTCTTCAAGGGGCAGAATCCCCCTGTCGTTCTTCAAAAGGACAATCCCCTCTCTGGCCGCCTGCAGCGCAATTTTCTCATGCTCCGCATACTGAGGCAGGGGCAGAACGCGCTCATTTGCCCGCACCGGAATCTCCACCGGTTCCATCCTGTTTCCGTCAAAATCCGTAAATCCGCTGATTCGAAGCTTCCCCTCCTGACCATACTCCTTTAAAAGGCCTCCCAGCCGGATTCCCAGCCACCAGGACTCCCCTCCCCAGACAGACATGGTGCACAGCACATAAGGGGCAGGCTTTCCTTCAAATAACACCTCGCCTTCCCCGTTCTGCATGGGCTTTGTAAACGGCATTGCCATGCAGCCCTGTAACCGGGGCTGCAGCATATACCATGTCCCATCCGCATCATTTATGTCATAAACAAGAGCCTGAGAAGAATCGCAGACCAGAACCGGTTTATCCTCTTTCCCTCTGGGTATCTTCTCCCAAAACGCTGTATCCATTCTCCTGCCTTCCTTTCACCATTATTCTTTTACCCCTCCCAGAGTGATTCCGGTCACAAAGTATTTCTGCGCAAACGGATAGGCGCACAGAATGGGCAGGGTTCCCACAATGGTGACACAGTATTTCACCAGATTTCCGGTCATGTTGACCAGGGCATTGGCTTCCCCGGAAGATGTCACAATCTTTGAAGTGTCATTCTGAATCAACATTTCCCGCATAAACAGCTGCAGCGGCCACAGATCCCGCCTCCTGGGCAGATAAATGGATGCCGTATACCAGGAATTCCACTGTGCGATCACCGTGAACATGATGATCACTACAATCGTCGGCTTCACAAGAGGCAGCAGAATCTTAAAGAGAATCACCAACGGGTTTGCCCCATCCAGCTTTGCAGACTCCTCATAGCTGCTGGAAAGCTGCTCAAAAGCGGACTTCATCATGACGATAAAGTAAGCGCTCATAAGGCCGGGCAGAATCACCGCTCCCCTTGTATTTAAGAGCCCCAGGCCACGCACCACCATATAAGTAGGAATGACACCGCCGTTGAACATCATGGTAAACATAATAAACAGAGTCAGCGGCTTAGCCAATCTGAAATTCTTTCTGGAGACCAGGTATCCCGCAATGGCGATCAGAAATGACCCTGCCACAGAAACCGACAGCACATAAATCAATGTGTTCATATACCCTGCCAGGATGTCCTTATTCCGGAGCACCATCCCATACCCCTTCATGGTCATCTCTCCCAGGGGCTTTAACAGCAGCCCGGAAGACCCCATCAGCAGTCTGGGGTCACTGACCGACGCCATCAGCACATGCCACAGAGGGATAATGCAGATCAGGCCAAACACTATCATAAAAGTATAATTCAGGATCACAAAAATCACTCTGGATTTCGAAGCCTTCTCAATCATTCCCCGCACCTCCTATAGAATCGATGTATCAGCATATCTCTTGCTGAAATAATTAGATAAAAGCAAAAGCAGCGTCCCTACCACAGAATTAAACAATCCTACCGCTGCGGAATAACCGTACTGGGCCTGTTCGATACCCAGCCTTTGCACATGGGTACTGATGACGTCCGCCGTAGAATAAATACTGGGATTATACAGAAGCAGTATCTTTTCAAAGCCCACATTCAGGAGTGTGCCGCATTTCAGGATCAGCATGGTAACTATGGTAGGCATGATGCAGGGAATCGTCACATGCCATACGCGTCCCAGCCTTCCCGCACCGTCGATGGCGGCGGCTTCATGGAGCTCCGAGCTGACCGAAGTAATGGCAGCCACGAAGATGATGGAACTGTACCCCAGATTCTGCCAAATATCCGACAGCAGGTTGATTGCCCAGAAATAATTGGGGTTCGTCAGCATGCTCACCTGTTCAATCCCAAACAGCTTCGCCATAATGGAGGTCACAAATCCAGTAGACGAACAGAACTCCTTCACCAGACCGCAAATAATTACGATGGAAACGAAATAGGGCATATAGCTGATCGTCTGTACAATCTTTTTAAATTTCAGACACTTGATCTCATTCAGCAAAAGCGCAAATACGATGGATAAAGGAAAGGCAATCACAAGCCCCAGCAGACTGATCACCAGAGTATTGCGCAAAAGCATCAAAAAATTGGGCCCGGTGAAAAAATCAACAAAATGCTTCAGCCCCACCCACTGGCTGTCAAAGATTCCCCTCTGCGGCTTGAAATCCTCAAATGCCATCACCATCCCGAACATAGGCGCATAATGAAACACCAGAAACCAGAGTATGATTGGAATGGCTATCAGATACAGCCATTTGTTCATCAATAGATCATGTTTCCAGCTGCTTTTCCCCGCTTTTCTTTTCCCTTTTCCTCCTCGCATAAGCCTTCCTCCTCATTTATCAAAATTCAAGTTCTTTATTTTCTATTTTATCTGACCCATTTCGCAAAATATATTACAATTACACTTTTTATGTCACAAATAACAGCTTCTGTGGTACAATGTCCGCAAAGGGCAGAGTCAAGTGGACGGAGAACCAGATGTCTGGCTCGCTCGAGCAACTGGTTATTCGGCCATTTGACGAGCGAAGCGACCCCTCAAAATCTCTGATTTTGAGGGGCTCTGCCCGACAACACCGCACTTTACAGAAAGGAACTCACTATGAACACCTATTACCTATTCCAATATATCGCAGACCATCTTCAGACAAATCTGCTCCTCCTGACGGAAGACGGCTGTCTGCAGGATACCTTTCAATGCCAGAAAGAGCCCTTTGACCTTTTCTCCAGCCTGCCTGAGGCCATACATTTTCTGATAGACGACGCTGACCACCGTTTTCCGCTTATCTCTTCCATAAACCAGGACTTTATGTATGCTGCCGTCCCATTGCAGAAGCAGCTTCTTTTGCTGGGACCCGTAAGACTGTATTCCCACCTTTCTGTCAAGCATACCCTCCATGTGGAGTTTTCCCAGGTGTTCTCAGAACTCTCTGTCAGTACCTGTGAGTTTGATGAATTTATACAAATTGTCCTGCTGCTTCACAATTCTTTTCACACTCCAGTCATCACAAAAGAACAGTTGA
>CANSYV010000180.1 GCA_947651335.1 uncultured Lachnospiraceae bacterium | reverse complement strand
CCAGCTCTACATAAAGAGAGTCATCGGACTGCCCGGTGAGACGGTGGAAGTCATCAACGGGCAGGTTTATATTGACGGCGCGAAGGAGCCTCTGGAGGATGGCTTTGTACCGGAACTGCCCCTTGGAGATGCAGGCCCTTATTATGTGAAGGAGGGGTGCTATTTCATGATGGGGGACAACCGGAATTACTCTGAGGACTCCAGGTTCTGGGAACAGCCCTTTGTGCGCAGGGACCAGATTGAGGCCAAGGCTGGATTCCGCTATTATCCCCTGAATAAAATGGGGATTGTGCAGTGATGGTCTCAATTATTTTCCATATTCTGGGAACAGATAATGGAAATGGTGCTGTGCAGACCAACCCCGGGTTTTCTGCCTTTCTGCAGGCGCTCCCGCAGAAATACCAGCGGGAGATAGCCCTGACGGAAAATATCCTGGGTGATGGTAAAGTCGATACTGCCGTCTTTTAACAGGAGCCGTGTGCTTTCTGTCACATCGTGGCAGATGATGCGTATCCTGCCCTTCTTATTCATGGTTTTCACTGCCTCTGTGCATCCGGCCACACTTCTGTTGGCCATATAGATGGCGTGGGTTTCCGGTATCTGTTTCAAATGTTCCAATATCTTCCGATAGGTAATCTGATAGTCGTTGAATGTTTCAATGACACAAATCTGTGAATCGTCAAATTCCAATTCTTTCATGCGCTCCAGAAAACCTCCCAGCCGCTTTTTGTGTCCGTCAAACTCCAGATTCCCCACAGCTGTCAGTATATTTCCATTGGGAGGAATACACTTGCTGAGAAGTTCCGCCGCGATGCGCCCGCTTTGATGGTAATCCTGGCCGACAAAAGCCAGTCTGCCGCTGTCGGGAAGGTCAGAATTGAAAGTGATGACCGGAATATTTTCTTTTTGAAGCTGGTTGACGCGGGCAATGATTGAGGGAAGGCTGGGCGCGCAGATAGAAAGCCCCTGAACGCCTTTGGCCAAAAGGCTGTCGATCAGCTCCAGAACTTCCTGGGGCACGTCTGTCTGGCATTCCTCTGTGAATATTTCTGCCTGCAGGTCTTCGAATTCTGCCCGGGCGGTTTCGATTCCCCGCAGAATCTCTGATCTGAAATGGCCCGTCCAGTTGGGAAGGACAACACCCAGTTTTACAGGGACACTGCTGGTTTTCAACTGGATATTTCTCTGATGAAACTGCCGGGCAGGCAGATAGCCGGTTTCCTTCAGGGCATCCAGCACACGGGCGTGTACGTCCGGGCTCACATGGGCGCGGTTATTGATGACGCGGTCCACTGTGCCGCGGGACACCCCGGCCCGCTCGGCGACCATTTGGATGGTGGGTCTTTTTTTCATAATTGTTTTGTTCCTAATCATCTTAGGAACTGTAGAAAAATTTTTCCTACAGTTCCTTATATTCTCTGCATAGTTTATCATAAAACAGGCGCATGTGCAATTGTAACATTTAAGAACCGCACTGAAATAATTTATCTGTAGTCCGCAGATTCATGAAAAATTTTGTTGACATACTGAGCATCAGAGAGTACAATACAGATATAAAAGCACACGAATTGTGCGAAAGCACAAAAAACGAAAACAAGAAAATGTCAAAACTATATGTGAGAAAGAGGGGAATAAAAAGATGAGTTTAAAAAAATGCGCATGTATCGACACACTGTACACAGAGCTGGAATGGAAAGACAGATTTCAGGCTGCAAAAGATGACGGGTTTTCCGCAGTGGAATTCTGGGATTGGAGAATCCGTGACCTGGACGAGACCAGGGAAGCCGCAGAGAAGGCGGGAATCGTAATCAGCGGGTTTAACGGGGATGCAGACTATTCTCTGGTAGATCCCTCCCATAAAGAGAAGTATCTGGATTACCTGGCACAGTCTATAGCGGCGGCAAAGAAAATCGGGGCCCTGAGTGTGACAATCCACTCCAATGCCCTGGGAGACGGCGGTATTGTAGTCAATCATTACGATGATTTGTCTGATACGGTAAAACTCTGTTCTATGTACGATATGCTCTTAGAATGCGCGAAGATGGCAGAGAAAGAAGAAATCAACCTGAATCTGGAGGCGCTGAATATTACCACAGACCATGTGGGCAATTTCCTCAAATATACCCAGATGGGGGCGGAGATATGCAGACTGATCGGCTCACCCAGGCTGAAAGTGCTCTATGATGTTTATCATATGCAGATCAATGAGGGATGTATCTGCGATACCATCAGCAATTACAAAGACCAGATGGGACATATCCATGTGGCAGACGCTCCGGGACGCCACGAGCCGGGCACAGGGGAGATTAATTACAAGAAAGTGATCCGTCATCTGGAGGAATGCGGTTATACAGGATATGTGGGATATGAGCTGTTCCCCCTTCATGATACCAAAACAGCAGTAAAAGCCATTATGGAATGGAGCTGAAATATAGAAACGGCAAAAAACCGTCTTGTTGTGTCAAGGCGGTTTTTGGACGTTTTCAGGAACTGCACAGAAGCTGTATGTTGTTTTTTTCGATGGTATCCATATAATCTTTCGTGGGCTTCTGGTCAGTCACCAGTGCGTGGAGGTCTTCAAAATTAAAGAAGGTGATGGGTGAAATATTTCCGAATTTGCTGTGGTCTGCAAGGAGAATTACCTTGTGGCTGCACTGCACCACTTTTCTCTTGATCTCCGCCTCAAAAAACGTGGTATTGGTAAGGCCGTGTTCCAGCGTCACGCCTGTGGCGGCCATATAGGCGGCTGTAGTGGTAATTCCGGATAAAGCTTCCAGCGCGGAGATACCCACATAGGAGGACGTGGAGTGGTTGAAAAGCCCTCCCAGGGCGATGGTCTGCAGAGACGGGTATTTGGAAGCTTCGTACATAGCGCTTAAAGAGTGGGTGACAATGGTGATTTTGTGCTTTTGTGCAAGATGAGGAATCATGCAGACCACCGTGGAGCCGGAATCCAGGAAAACAGTATCCCCGTCATTCACCAGCGCGGCGGCCATGCGTCCGATTTCCTCCTTTTCGTCGCTGTTGCGGAAAGCACGGACAGACATGGGCAGCGGCGCGCTTTCCGTCTTGGCGGACACTCCCCCGTATACCTTGCGTATGTGTCCCCGGCCCAGAAGCTCATTCAGGTCTCTGCGCACAGTATTGATGGACACTTGAAAATGTCCGGCCAGATCGTCCAGGGACACCGTACCCTGATTTAAAATGTATTGTTCCATATTATTGATTCGTTCTAATCGCATGTTATCCACCTCTTGACCATATTATAACAATATATGGGGTGAAAATGCAATAGTTTTGGGTAAGTTTTTGTGAAGTGTGAAAAATCCTTGAATGACACAAAATTTTTGCTTGCTAATAATCATGTTGAGGCGGCAGGAATAACTTTGGACTCAGTGAGTCCAATATATCAAATATTCAATAAATCATCTGAACTTACATCTAAGATCTTTGAAATTGCTTTTAATTCTATGTCCGTTACAAAACGCTGGCCGGACTCTATACGCTGAATCGCATTTTTATCCAAATCCAGACCTTGAATCTGAAGCATTTCGGCTAATTTCCGCTGAGAAGTCTTAGTAGGAAGTTTCTGGCGTATTTCTTTTATCTTCAACCCACTGATATTATTTCTGCCACTTTTTAATTTGTTTTTATACATTATTATTTCCAATTTCTGCAAATTGACATTTACTGGTTGTCATTTTCTTTATTATATGGTAAACTATGTTATAATTTGACATTCACTAAATGTCAATCTTGTTATTTTCACCGCAAAAAGCGACAGTCAAATTTCATATCCAGATCTCTGTTGTTCCCTGCATATTAATTTAAAGTGGGCGGCTTTTTAACTCGGGGACCATTTATTAATAAGGCTGGGGCAGTATAGATAAAAATATTTTTATATTAAGGAGGTTCCTGAAAATGAAACGGATGATAACCCTGATAACCCTGCTGGTAATGGCGGCAGCTGTTACAGTCAGCGTTCAGGCAGCGCCAAAAGTCCCTAAAAGCCAGACACTTTATATGAAACCCACACCTTGGGCGAAGACGGGAGAAACAAGTGGGAGCATTGACGTGAAAGGGATGGGAAAATCCCAGAAAATTATAAAATCCTCTGTGAAAAGCTCTAACAAGAACAGGGTTGAAATATCTTATGTTTCAGCAAATTGGATCACATATACAGTAAAAAAGCCTGGCACAGCAGTCATTTCCTTTAAAATAGGCAGTAAAAAATACCGGACTAAGATTTACGGAAAGAAATATCAGAATCCGGCAAAATCAGTAGTAATTACAGGAGTGAAAAATGGAGCCGATTTCCCGGTAATTGTCCTCTATGGTAAAGGTCAGGGAAAATTTCAGTATC
>CANSYV010000179.1 GCA_947651335.1 uncultured Lachnospiraceae bacterium | reverse complement strand
GGACAGCCGATAAAGCGGCCCCCGCACTTTTTGTCCAGCTCTGGTTTGCCAGGCCTCCGGTAAATTCCGTATCCTTCCCGGACAGTTTCATGGCTTTCCTGCGTCCTTCATAGCCTGCTGCCGCCGATTTCGCCCTCTGGATAGCTGCAGTGATATCATCCCATTTTTTTGTGTGCCGCATCATAGAACCGTCCGCTTCCATACCCGCCTTTTTGGCCTTATAGCTCTCCAATTCCGCAGTTGCCCGGCGGACAGACTCATTAATGTCGTTCCATTTTTTACTGTACTGCCTTGCAGAACCGTCTGCTTTCATATTGGCTTCATCCATTTCGTATTCTGTTAATGTCTTTTTAGCCTCATCGATATCATATTGAAGGCTTTTCCAGCTTTTGCTGTTTTTCTTTATCCCAATGGCTTTCATTTTTTCCTGGCGGGCGTCCAGGCTATCCAGCCTCTTTTTAACCGCATCAATACACTTTGACAGCTCTTTGTAATCTTCGGTTTCTTCATAAATATCTTGGTCTGTCATGGAGCTTTGCTGCGCTTTGAGTTTTCTTACCGCTTCCTCAGCTGCACCAATAGCTTTTACTGTTTCTTTGTATGCTTCCGTTTCCTCCCAGATATCCGTATCAGACATGGCATTCTTTTTGGCATTAAGTTTTTCCAGTGATTTCTGCGCGCTCTCGATATCCCTTCCTAACTGCAGGTAATCATCCGTATAAACCTTTATTCCCGCTGCAATCTGCGCCTCTTTTACGTAATCTTTGATGCCGTCTGCCATCACACCGCCCAAGGCTCCGCTTTTTATGTCCGCAATCGTATTTTTAATCATGGCTTTTGTATTATTAAGCATTGCCATGGTTTCATTGCCAGCCATATTTTTTGCGGGGCTTTTAATTTTCTCAATATCCCGGTTAATAGACGCCGTCATATCTTTTACAGACTTTTTGGCCTCGCCTGCGCCCTGTTTCAGCTTCCGGGGGTCTGCCTCTATCGTTACCTGCAGGCGCTCCAGTTCTTTCGCCATTTACACCGCCTCTTTTCAATCAAATCAGCCGGGACTATCCGCCCCGGCGCTGTTTGTTTAAGGCCGCGGCATACTTGCGCCTGCGCTCCTTAAAATCTTCAAATTCCTTTTCAGCTGCTGCTTTTTCGTAAATTTCTTTTTCTTCCTTAAACAGCTCCGGGTAATGATCCCACGGCTGTGGAACCGGGTCTTTTTCACCCCTGAGGATGTACTGGGGGATGAGTGACGCCAGCAGAAACTGCATCCGGATAGACTTTTTCAAATCCGCCTTTCGTCTCTGTGCATAAGCATCTAGGAAATCCTGCACCTCTGCAATGGACAGGTTCCAGAATTGTTTTATCGTCATCCCCGCCTCCAGCGCGGCGGGGTACATGGCGTCAATGACATCGGACATCCAGCCGGCATCTACAGAAGAAGGTCCATGTTCTCCACATCCTTCAGGATTGATGCCGCCTGATCTTCTGTAAAAAAACCGGACACCGCCATTGTGGGCATAATCACTTTAGACAGCAGCTCCATCTGGTTTCCGCCCTGTGCGCACCAGCTGTCATAAAGTTCCTCTGCCTTCTCGTATTTAAACTTATGGTGCCATGGGGACGCCGCGGCCTGGATAATTGTCAGCATGACGGACAAAGGCGGCATCCCGTCAGCCGTAACCAGGTTCATTACATTCGTCCTGTATTTCTTCTCCAGTGCGCCGATCATGCGCGTGGTCAGCTTTAATTTATACTCTTTTCCGTTTACCGTCCAGATGTGGAAGGGCTTTCTTTTCGGCTTCTTCTCAGCGGGTGCCGCCCCCAGCCCTTGTGTATGGTCCAGTTCTTCTGTGGTTTCCAGTTCGTTATCTAATCCTGCATCAAACATTTCTACCATTTTTTATCCTCCTATGCCGGGTCTGTAATGACCAGATCGCTCTGTACAAATACGGTAAGTTCAAAGTCGATTGCCCCGTTGACGCCGCCCCCGGTGCGCTTTACGCTGATTTCCGCGTCAAACTCTGTGGTGGTGCCGTCTTTCATGGTTTCTTTAAAAGACAATACCTTTCCTGCCTCCTGCGCCTTACGCATGAGCCGGTACGGGGAATCCGCCTGGGTGTTGTCGTACTTAAACTTGTACACCATATCAGGCAGGTCCCCAATTCCTGCTTCATACATCTTGTGGGGGTCTGTCAAGCAGGTATTGTCTACCTTTTCCGGCTCCACTCCAATATCCGGTATCTCTTTCAGCCCCGGGAGGTCTTTAAATTCCCCCGCGCCATCTTTTTCCTTGTACTCCAGTGTTGCTCCATTGGCTAACATATGCTTCCACCTTCTTTCTTTTACGGCCAGTAAACCTCATCGCTGTCCATGCAGATGATGCCTTCATACCGCATGACTTTGTGCTTATATTTCTGGTTTGGTTCTGGTGCATCCATGCAGGCTGCACGCTTCAGCCCAAGGGCTGATACTGCCTGATCCACAATCAGTGCTGTTTCCGATGTGGATTTCTCGTGCCAGATATCGATTCGATACCGTACTTTTGCTTTTTCTTCTATGCTGGTATTTGAGCTCTCGCAAACCGCGTTATTTTCCTCTGTCAGCTGGATGGCCGGAAGGTCTGCCCAGTTGGCTGGGTATGAGTCCGACACATTTTCAACCACCGCGCATAGCGCAGCATAGATTTTGTCTTTGATATTTTTCATAGCTTCTTCCTTTCAAAGCTGAGTTTCACCGCTTCGCCCAGGCGCTTTACAATCTCATCTTCATTGTCCTTTAACGCCGGGTACATGTACGGCTGTGCCACCTGGCCGTTTGTCAGGTAGCCGATGGGCTCCCCATCTTTATCCTCAACCACTCCCAGGCCATATTCCTCCGCCTCGTAGCGGTTCATGGCTTTCCCGGGGATCATCCAGCCGGACTGGCCATAAGCCACAGGGATATCAGGCGCAATGCCGTTGTGGTTCGCCTGCCCAACAGGCCCGGTGCCAAACTCCACATACACAGCATATTCTTTATCCGTGTAGCAGGCCGCAGCGATTTGGTCATCCTTTTCCTCAGTCATTGTGTGGATGCTGTTTTTCAGCTCCTCGCGATGCGTCGGGCATAAGTTTTTAGCTGATGTCTGCACCAGCGTGATACAGTCATTTACCGCCATCATCAGGTCATCCGCAAACGCACTGTCTTCCAAGGCATTTAATTTTTTCAGCAGTTCGTCCCCGTTCTTCACCCCATTCGGATTCCTCCATTTCCTGTGCCTGAGGCCGCGGCCAGTGCTTCTGCCTCCAGCCGCAGCGGAATGTACGGCCTGATGGATATCACCCGGTAATCCGGCGGTGCATCCCCCGGCACATGCAGGCAGAGCCCGTCACCTTCCATGACGTCCAGCCCGATTTCCGGGAATACATAATGCAGCCGTCCCTTTTCATCCGGCACTGCCTTATAGTTCCCCTGGATTTTCACGTTACGGATATATTTCAGGCGGTTTCCATACTGCTCTGCCTGTATCTTCCCTCCTGCCGGCCAGACTTCCCCGGTAAAAGCAGCGGAGGGCTGGTACTCCAGACTGGTACCGCCCTCCCTGTCTTTCACCGGAACCGCTTTCCGGCAGAAATATTCTTTAGTCCTGCTTCTTTTCATACGCATGTCCGCCCACCCTTGCTAACCGGAACCGGTTCATAGTGTCATAAATCTGCTTGGGAGCATCATCGAAGGAATAGCTCTCCCCGGCCTCACTGCGCCCGGTTTCCCCTTCTGTCCCCATCCGGTTTAATGCAATAACGGCCAGGTCACGAACCGGCTTTTTTAAGCCCGGCACCAGACGGGTCCTGTTGGTGTACGCCAGCACAAAAGCCTCTGCATCCTCTAGCAGAAGGGACAGCAGTTCCTCATTCTTTTCCCCCGTCAGCAGTTTCAGCTTGTCGATTTCCGCCTGTTCATACATTTAAACTGCCTCCTTTAAAAGTTCCAGAAGGTCCTGTTTCGCCAGACTGTAGTAGCCGCCAATTCCCTTTTCTTTTGCCAGGGCCCTCAGCTGGTCCACGGTCATATCCTCCAGGGGTTTATCCGGGCTTTCCCCTGCTGGTTCTTCCTGCCCGGCGGGGCTGTCGATTTTCGCGTACCCGTCCAGTAAAAGTTTCTGCGCCAGCTGTTCTGATTCCACAATTCTTTCTACATTTCCCCTTTTCAGCCTCATGCATTTTCACCTCCTGTATTATGCCGACGGTTCCGCGTCTTTGATGCTGATGTAAATGGAATCTAGCTTGTTGTCCAGCACCCAGATGTCGTGGAAGCGCCTGTAATCCATCTGCCAGGCATTCAGTTTCTGGTTCACCGTGGGGTCAAAAATCCGCATAATGTCCTGTTTTGTCAGAGCAATG
>CANSYV010000178.1 GCA_947651335.1 uncultured Lachnospiraceae bacterium | reverse complement strand
GCGGCGCTGCTTTTGATTGGGCTGAATATCTGCCTTGGCAGAAAAAAACACAGGTGTGCAGGAAATTCAGATCGGTGGAAAGACAATTATTGAGGCTGTAGTATAAACGTAAATTTCTACTATATATCTGTCATTAAATAATTGCCAGATATATAGCCCCTCTGGGGGATGCGCGCTCGCACGAATATGTAAATGCCGCAAAGCGGCCGTGCTTGGTGCAGATGGCGATAATTAACCGCCATCTATATAGACAGTCTGGCCGGGCCATTTTAATCCCGGCCAGACCGCACTATTTACATTTGTTCAAGTTCCCCCAGATATTCCTCAA
This sequence comes from uncultured Lachnospiraceae bacterium, assembly GCA_947651335.1. Lineage (GTDB taxonomy): Bacteria > Bacillota > Clostridia > Lachnospirales > Lachnospiraceae > MGBC164599. The sequence continues at coordinate 4,069 of CANSYV010000178.1, read as the reverse complement.
ATACTTTCAGGGCATTCTCCACGGGTTCCCGGGATGTCATGTCCACGCCGCAGATCTTCAGCAGGTCTATGCAGTCCATGGAACTTCCCCCGCTGAGGAATTTTTTGTATCTTTCTACGATGCCAGGTTCTCCTGCAAGGATTTTGCTGCTGATGGCGATGGCCGCGGAAAATCCGGTGGCGTACTGGTATACATAGAAGGGGGTATAAAAGTGTGGGATTCTTGCCCACTCCATTTCTATTTCCCGGTCTATTTCCATTTCCCTGCCGTAATATTCCACATTGAGACCGTAATAAATTTCGCAGAGTTTTTCCGCTGTGAGCCCCTCTCCCCCCTGTGCCATCTGATGGACAATTTTTTCAAATTCAGCGAACATAGTCTGACGGAACAGTGTCCCTTTGAACTGATCTAGGAAATAATTGATCAGGTAAGCTTTTTCTTCCTTATTATATGCATGCTCCAGAAGGTAATGGATCAGCAGGGCCTCGTTGCAGGTGGAGGCCACCTCCGCCACAAATATCCGGTATCCGGCATAGCGGTAGGGCTGTTTTCCGTCGGAATAGTAGCTGTGCAGGGCATGGCCCATTTCGTGGGCGAGAGTGAACACATGGTTCAATGTACCGTTGTAATTCATCAGGACGTAGGGATGGGTGCCGTAGGCTCCCCAGGAATAGGCGCCGCTTCGTTTGCCCTGGTTTTCATATACATCGATCCAGCCGCCGCTAAAGCCCTTTTCTAACAGTCCGATGTAGTCTTCTCCCAGAGGCGCCAGCCCTTTCTTCACCAGTTCTTTTGCCTGCTGGAATGTGTAGGTATGCCCAGGATTTTCTACTAAAGGCACGTACAGGTCGTACATATGGAGCTGTTCCACTTCCAGCGCCTTCCTGCGCAGCTCCACGTACCGGTACATGGCAGGAAGATGACTGTGTACAGTCTCAATAAGGCGGTCGTATACTGCCAGAGGAATCTTCGCCTCATCCAGGGCCGCCTCCCTGGCAGATCGGTAATTGCGCATCTGGGCGAAAAACAGTTCTTTTTTCACATTGGCGGAGAAGGTGGCGGCCAGAGTGTTCCTGAAGGTGTCATATGCCCCGTAGAGCTTTTGGAAAGCTTCCCTGCGGATCCGCCGGTCACGCTTTTCCAGGAACTGCACATACCTGCCGTGGGTGAGCTCCTGGGGAATGCCATCTTCATCCTCAATAGCGCCGAATTTCAGATCCGCGTTATTGAACATGGAAAAAATGTTCTGAGGGGACTGTCCCATCTCACCGGCTTTTGCCAGGACTTCTTCCAGTTCTTTTGTAAGAATGTGTTCTTTCTTACGCCGCTTTTCTTCCATATATCTCTGATAGAGGCCCAGTTCCGGTGTTTCTTCCAGGAACCTCTCCAGTTTTTCCTCTGGGATCTCCAGCATTTCCGGTTCTACATAGGACTGGCACTCATCAGCCTGGACTGCCAGGGCCTGGGCCCGGTCCGACATGCTCTGATAAAGAGGATTGCCCATATCCTGGTGCCACTTCTGCCCGGCGTAGACATACAGCCGCTCTTCTCTCATCATCAGCTCATCCTGGGCCTTCAGGACAGCCAGAAGATCGTCTCCGGACTCTGCCATTGTTCCCTGATATTTTGTAAATTCCTGGATCTGCAGCCGGAATTCCTCCGCGCCCTGTTCCCAGGCCTGGTCGCTGGGATATAAGTCTTCCATACGCCAGCAGTCTTTGGGATCCTGTTCTTCTCTTTTTGGATTTCTCCCTGTTTTTGTTTCCTGTGTCTCCATATTTTCCTGTACTCCTTTCAGATGATAATCATTATAAATTATTGCATTGCAGAATTCAATATAAATTTACTATGAAAGCTCCGGACAGCGGCCATGTGGAAGGCGTGCTGGCACGCACTGACACATGGACATTGGACGGACTAAGGTGTATGAGCAAGTAGGCCGACAGGCCGGATTGCGAATACGCCTGGCGGTCATGGGAGTGCCGAAGGCACGGAATGACCGGCTTTTATCCATGGTGGCGGCATGACAATTTGATTGAAAAGTTCTTGACAGTTCGGTCAACTTATTGTATTATTGTATTAATAACTTAATACAATAATACATGGTGAGGGGGTGACCATATGACATGGAATCTAGATTCCAGCCGGCCGATTTACGTACAGATCGCAGAGCAAGTACAGCTGGATATTATCTCCGGCTCCTACCAGCCAGGGGCGAAGCTGCCCTCTGTCCGGGAACTGGCCTCCCAGGCAAAAGTAAATCCAAATACCATGCAAAAGGCTCTCGCGGAGCTTGAAAAGAGCGGCCTGGTCTATTCACAGCGGACCAGCGGGCGATTTATAACGGAGGATAACGAGATGATCGAACAATTAAAAGAACGCCTGGCCACGACCCAGATACAGGAATTTCTGGAAAAAATGTCCTGCATGGGATTTGGCCCACAGGATACGCTGCAGCTTATTGAAAAGATTTTGAAGGAGGGGCAATCATGAGCACAATCCTAGAATGTAACGGACTGACGAAAAAGTACGGGGGGAAGACCGCCCTTGACCACATTGATCTTTGCCTGGAATCCGGACGGATCATTGGGCTGTTGGGCCCCAACGGAAGCGGAAAGTCCACACTGATCAAACTGATCAATTCCCTGTTAAGCCCCAGTGAGGGAGAACTCAGGATCAGCGGCCACAGGCCCGGCCTGGAGACTAAGAAAATCGTGTCCTACCTGCCAGAGCGTTCCTATCTAGATGAAAATCAAAAGGTCTCTGATTATATTTCCTATTTCCGGGATTTTTATGATGATTTTGATACAGACCGGGCCCTGGATATGCTGAAACGGCTGAATATCGATCCGGGCCAGCGTATCAAGACCCTCTCCAAAGGGACCCAGGAGAAGGTTCAGCTCGTACTGGTCATGAGCCGCAGGGCGCGGCTTTACTGCCTGGATGAGCCCATCGCCGGGGTGGATCCGGCGGCCCGGGATTATATCCTGGCCACCATTATCAACAATTACAGCGAAGACGCCACGATCCTTATCTCCACCCACCTGATTTCCGATGTGGAAAATATCCTGGACGAAGTGGTCTTTATCAGGGACGGCCAGATTTGTCTCCAGGCCCAGGTAGACGAGGTGCGGATCAATCAGGGCAAATCCATAGATTCCTTATTCCGGGAGGTATTCAAATGCTGAGAAAAATATTCAAACATGAATGGAAAACTATCCCCCCTCTGCTGCTGGCCATCCACGCAGTGGGCCTGGCCGCCACCGTTCTCTGCCGGATCGGCATTGAGCTTATGGGCGGGGTAGATTCTTCCAAGACTTCGGTAATGGCTGTTCTCCTGCTGCTGATGGCCGTTGTCTCCGTGGGGGGCATCTCATTCTACACCTATTTTTATACAGGTTATCGTTTTTATAAGAATGTATTCACCCAGCAAGGCTATCTGACCAACACCCTTCCTGTCACTGCCGACCAGCTGATCTGGGGAAAAGGCCTTACCGGCGTGATCTGGCTGGCACTGACCTTTTTATGGTCAATAGTAGCTCTGTTCATTCTGGCGGCCTCCCCCGCCGACGTAAGGGAAGTTTTCCACGATCTTCCCCAGCTGTTCGCCCAGCTATTCAGATCAGATACACCGGCCTTTGCCAGAATCGTTGTTCTGTCTGTGCTGCTGTCGCCCTTTTTCATGATCATACAGATTTATGTCTCAGCGGCCCTGGGGAACCTGTTCACCGGCCACAAGCTGCTGGCTGCGGTGGGCATTTATATCGGGATCTATTTTCTGGAACAGATTTTCGGAATTGTCCTTCTGCTGTTCACAGCTCCCCACTTTGCCTCCTTGGAGCGCCGCCTGCAGCAGATGGAGACCACAGAGCTGCAGTTCTTTGCCTACAGCACTCTGAACTATGCCCTGGTCATCTCCCTGATATTCACTATTGCAGTCTCTGTTGGATTCTATCTTATATGCAGATATGTCCTGAACCACCGATTGAATCTCGAATAAGGAGCTGTCCTCTCTTACATTGCTAAAACAGACAGTTACAAAATGAAAGTTTTCATATCTAGAGTTCGG
>CANSYV010000177.1 GCA_947651335.1 uncultured Lachnospiraceae bacterium | reverse complement strand
TGCAGTACTGGGATTCATTCAGCTTCAGCTGCTGGTCCAGCTGAAGCTGAATGAATCCCAGTACTGCAGGATTTCAGAAAGCATCGAAAGCAGCCGGAAAATGCGCCACGACTTACGGTATCATATGTTAACTTTACAGGGGTATCTTAATGAAAATGAGATTGAGAAAGCCAAGACCTATATAGAAGATTATATACACACTCTTGACCAGAAGAACCTGCACACTTACAGCGAAAATGCCACCGTAAACTATATTGTCTCCCACTACCACGCGGCCGCCGTGCAGCAGGGCATTGTTTTCTGCTGTCCAGCCCCCAAAATTCCCAGAGAACTTCCCATCCGGGCCGCAGACCTGTCCGTAATTCTCGGCAATCTTCTGGAAAATGCCGTGACAGCCGCATCCAGGGCCGAAAAGGGGAACCGGTACATTCATCTGAACCTTCTGTACACCGCCCAGATGCTGATTGTCACTGTGGATAATTCTTTTACCGAAATAAAAAAAGAGGGAGACTTTTACGTCTCCCAAAAACCCAATCATCTGGGGCTGGGCATCGCCAGTATCACCAACATTGCCCAATCCTATGACGGAGGCATAGAATTCACCCATGAAGACCATGTGTTCCGCGCCTCCGTGATGCTGAATCTGAAAAATAACAGCTAGAGCAGGCTATCTGCCCCTATCTCAGACGGAAAGAACCCAGAAGCTGCTTGAGCAGGCTGGCCTGTGAGGACAGCTGTTCACTGGCAGCCGCGCTTTCCTGGCTGGTGGCAGAGTTTGTCTGAACCACAGAGGAAATCTGGTCGATTCCGTTGCTCACCTGAATAATGGCATCCATCTGGTTACTCACAGCTTCCACCACATCTGTCATCATTGCAGTCACATTGCCGGCGGCTTCACTGGTACGCCCCAGAGAATCTGTAACCCTTTCTACCGCCTCACCGCCTTCGTTGACAGCGTTAATGGAATCATCGATCAGCTCTTTAGTAGCCTTCGCCGCCTCGTCGGATTTGTTTGCCAGGTTTCTGACTTCATCGGCCACAACAGCAAACCCCTTACCGGCATTTCCCGCCCGGGCAGCCTCTACTGCAGCATTCAGCGCCAGAATATTCGTCTGGAAAGCGATGTTTTCGATGGTGTCAATAATTTTTCCGATCTTCTCAGAAGAAGTAGTGATCCGCTCTGTGGCCACATTCAGCTCCTTCACATGCTCGATACTGGTATTAAGATGGCCGCCTGCCTGCTCCACAAACTGTCCGGCTTCCTCAGCCGCGGCAGCTGTCTTCTTGGCATTCTCGGAAATTTCAGCGATAGTGGCCGCCAATTCCTCTACTGTGCTGGCCTGCTGAGTGGCACCCTGTGACAGAGCCTGGGCACCGCTGGACACCTGGTCAGCTCCGGCAGCTACCTGGTCGGCGCTGTTTTCAATCTGGCCCAAAGCCCCGTTCAGCTTTCCTTCAATGCTATCCAGAGCCCCTTTGATGGCTTCAAAGTCGCCCACATATTCTTCTCTTGCACTGCTGGTCAGGTCACCGTTGGCAATAGCCCCCAGAATTTCCGAGATCTCACCGATATAAGTCCGCAGCCGCAATACGGTATCCTCAAAGGCCTGGCCCAGCTCACCGATCTCATCATCCGAGTGGACATCCACCTTGATCTCCTCACCACGGGACAGCCCCAGCTCGCCCCGCTGCAGACGCTGGGCTGCCTCTGTGATCTCTCCCAGAGGAACTGACACTCTCTTTTTCAGATACCGGGACAGAATCAAGATACACACAATCACAGCAATCAGCGCTGCCACAAAACACAGACCAATCACATAAGCCACTCTCCGAGCTGTGGAGGCCGATGAAACACCGGCAAAAATCAAACCATCCACCTGACCGTTTTTATCCCGGGTGGGAACATAGGAACAAATATGCTTAACCCCTAAAATATCAGCGCTTCCCACATATGATTGTTCCTGCTCGAGTACAATATCTGCCACTTCATCGGACAGCCTGGTTCCCACAGCCCTCTGGCCGTCTTGATATATGGTGGTATAGGCGCGGGTGTCCCCCTCAAAGACTGTAAACTCCATCTCCATATGGCTTTTCAGATTATCCAGCATTTCCATCTCATCCTCGTCATCAGACATACGGCCAAGCTCATAAGCCAGCATGTTGGTGCCATCCACACACCGCTGCTCCAGGGACTCCATGATAAGGGAATAAAACATAAAAACACAGACAGCCACCACCAAAAACATGGAAGCTATCAGCATAAGTATCACAAGATTACCGACTTTCCAGCCAATCCGCTTCTTCTTCCCTCTCTCATCCATTTTAGAACTATAACTTTCTTTCACTCCTCTTTCCTCCATTTTTACTATCCATACAGAAAAACTGCCTATTTTATATACTATACCATAACTCTGGCCCTTTTTCCAACATGTTTTCTCAAATTCCCGTTTTTTCCAGTTCTAAAAGAGTTAAAAACTTACAGCATCACCGCATCCCCCCGCTCACTGACCAGCCGGCATCCGGCAGATTGGGCTCTTTTGGCCAGACTCTCCATGCTTTCCCCCTCTTCCTCTCTGGTCCCGATCTTATTATCATAGAGCTCATACAGCCTGCGGTTTTCCATGGGAGACAGATTCGGCATCACCACATTGGCCCCTGCCATAAACCCTTTCTCCCGCCCTGTGGGGTCAAGAGTTCCCAGTGCGGTTGTGGCCGGAAGCAGTACAGCCGGGAGCATAATGCGTATCACGGAAAGGAGAAACAGCGTCAGCTCTATACTTCCTGCCTTTTCGTCTCCATATTTTGTATCGTGATGAGGGATAAACGGGCCGATGCCCGCCATCTGGGGCTGCAGTTCCTGGAGAAAAACAAGGTCTTTTGCCAGATGCGCCAGGGTCTGCCCCGGCGCCCCCACCATAAAGCCCGCCCCCACCTGATAGCCCAGTTCTTTTAAATCGTAAAGGCACTGTTTCCGCCTTTTCAGGCTCATCCCCGCAGGATGTAAAGAACGGTACAATGTCTCATCTGCCGTCTCGTGGCGGAGCAGATACCTGTCCGCACCTGCTTCCCGGAACAGGCGGTAACTCTCATAGGATTTCTCGCCTATAGACAAGGTCACCGCGCAGTCTGGAAATTCCCCCTTGATTCTGCGGATAATTGCCGCTGTTTTCTCATCTGTGAACCAGGGGTCCTCCCCTCCCTGCAGCACGAACGTGCGGTGCCCCATCTCATAACCCATATGGCAGCATTTTAAAATTTCTTCTTCTGTGAGGCGGTATCTGCCTGCATTGCGGTTTCCATTTCTGATTCCGCAGTAATAACAATTATTTTTGCAGTAATTGGTAAACTCAATGAGACCTCTGGTGAAAATTTTCCTTCCATAATAATGGTCTCTGATTCTTACCGCCTCCTGTGACAGACGCCTGGCAATGTCCTGATTCTCCCAGCCCTCAAGAAGTGTCAGGTACTCTGCGCCGGATAATTTATGACTTTCCAAAAATTTATCTATCATATGTTCCAATATTTTTCACCCGCTTTTGATACTATAAAGTAAAAAAATAGAGTGGAAAAATCCTGCAAAAACGGACTTCCCACTCATGCCCTAAGCATTAATCAATCAGCAGAGATAATCTCTCTTTTATTGTAGCTTCCACAAGCCTTGCACACTCTGTGAGGCATGGACAGCGCGCCGCATTTGCTGCATTTTACCAGATTCGGCACTGACATTTTCCAGTTAGCTCTTCTCTTATCCCTTCTGGACTTGGATGATTTATTTTTTGGACAGATTGACATGGGTTTATTCCTCCTTAAATTTACTAAATATATCACTAATAGCTGCCATACGCGGATCCAGACTCTGTTTCTCACAATCACAGTTGTGATAGTTCAAATTCGTCCCGCACCGGCTGCAGATTCCTTTACAGTCTTCTCTGCACAAAACCCGCAGGGGCCATTGAACCAACAACTCGTTGTGGATCATCCGATCCACATCCAGCTCTGTTCCCGTGATCAAACTATACTCATCCAACCCCTGTTCTGTTTCCATCTTCTTCATATCCACTTCTCTGGAAATGGACACCGAAAATGCTCTCTCCACTTCCTCCAGACATCTCCCGCACGGAATCAAAGCGGACACCTGGCAGCGCGCTTCTATGTGAAGCACCCGGCCGCTCATATGCGTGATATCTACAGTAACCGGACTTTTCGCAGACAATACAAAACGTTCTGCCCCTGCCTCCACTGTGTCCAGCTCCAGCGGAATCTCCCGGTGCAGAACTTGTCCATCCTGCGATAGAACATCAATTAATTGAATGTGCATAATTCTCTCCTTGAGTGTGTCTCAAACACGCTCTCATCCTATACTCAAAAAATTATACCCTCCCACATCCACTGCACAACACTGTAACCGCCGTCAAAATCCCTAAAATACATT
>CANSYV010000176.1 GCA_947651335.1 uncultured Lachnospiraceae bacterium | reverse complement strand
GTTGCGTAAGACCCAGACGTCAACGCCACTTATAAAAGGCTGCTCCACAGCAGAAATCCTCAGATTGGCATCACCCCTGCTATAGCGGATTGCAGGTTCAGGGCACCGCTGACTCCCCGGCTGCACGGACTTACAGTATAACTGCTTTTTATGAAAAAGTCAATACATCTGCTTAAAATAGTGTTGAGCCAGAGCGGAAAATATGTTACTATTTAACCATAAATGATTAGAGTATCCATACTTTGATATCTCTGGTTATACAAAATTATATGAAAGACGGGGTGCGAAGTGATGAAAAGAATCGGTTTATTAACCAGCGGCGGCGACTGCCAGGCTTTGAATGCCACCATGCGCGGTGTGGTAAAAGGGTTGTCCTCATCCATTGACCAGCTTGAGGTATATGGATTTGACAATGGCTATTGGGGACTGATATACAGCAAGTACCGTATGTTGACATCCAGGGATTTTTCAGGAATTCTGACACAGGGCGGGACAATCCTGGGAACTTCCAGGCAGCCGTTTAAGCTGATGCGCGTGCCGGATGAAAAAGGTCTGGATAAAGTGGCGGCCATGAAGCAGACTTATTATAAACTGTGCCTGGACTGCCTGGTAATACTGGGAGGAAACGGTACTCAGAAAACAGCGAATCTGCTCAGAGAGGAAGGGCTGAATATCATTCATCTTCCGAAAACCATTGACAATGATATCTGGGGAACTGATATGACCTTTGGTTTCCAGAGCGCGGTAAATATTGCCACAGATGCCATTGACTGCATCCATACAACGGCTGCGTCCCATGGAAGGGTGTTTATCGTGGAGGTGATGGGCCATAAAGTGGGAAGTCTGACTCTGCACGCAGGGGTTGCCGGCGGAGCGGATATTATTCTGATTCCCGAGATTCCCTATAACATCAATAAAATTGTGGACGCTGTGGACAAGAGAAGCAAGGCGGGCAAGCGCTTTACCATACTTGCTGTGGCAGAAGGCGCCATTTCCAAAGAAGATGCCAAATTAAGCAAGAAGGAATATAAGGCTAAGCTGGTGAAAAGAGCCAAAAAGTATCCGTCTGTGTCCTATGAGATTGCCCATCAGATTGAAGAAAAGACAGGAAATGAAGTGCGGGTTACAGTGCCGGGACATACACAGCGTGGAGGAAGCCCCTGTCCATACGACAGAGTGCTGTCCACCAGAATCGGTGTGGGCGCTGCTGAGTGTATTATCAATGAGGAATACGGCGTGATGGTGGGAATCATCAATGGTCAGATCAAGACCATTCCTCTGGAAGAATGCGCAGGCAAGCTGAAGACTGTATCCCCGAAAGATCAGCTGGTTCAGGCAGCGAAACAGATGGGTATCAGTTTTGGAGACTAAGCCATGAGCTATACAGCTCTGTACCGGAAGTTCCGGCCAGATAATTTTGAAGACGTAAAGGGACAGGACCATATTGTCACAACCCTGACCAATCAGTTGAAAAATGACCGGGTCGGCCATGCGTATCTGTTCTGCGGAACTAGGGGGACGGGAAAGACCAGTGTGGCGAAGATACTGGCAAGAGCGGTGAACTGCCGTGAGCCGGTGGAGGGAAGCCCCTGCAATCAATGTGAAATCTGCAGGGAGATACTGTCCGGGACTTCTATGAATGTGATTGAGATTGACGCGGCTTCCAATAACGGAGTGGACAATATCAGGGAAATCCGCGAGGAAACAGCGTACCGCCCCACAAAGGGCAATTATAAAGTCTATATTATTGATGAGGTTCACATGTTATCAGCAGGGGCATTCAATGCCCTGCTGAAAACTTTGGAGGAACCTCCTTCTTATGTGATTTTTATTTTGGCCACTACGGAAGCCCACAAGATACCGGTTACCATTTTATCCCGATGCCAGAGATATGATTTTCACAGGATTTCCGTTGATACCATTGCCGGCAGGCTGTCTCATCTGCTAAAGGAAGAACAGGTGGAGGCAGATGAGAAGGCGGTTCGTTATGTTGCTAGGGCCGCCGACGGTTCCATGCGGGATGCTCTGAGTCTGCTGGACCGCTGTATTGCCTTTTATCTGGGTGAGACCCTTACCTATGATAAAGTTCTGGATGTACTGGGAGCCGTGGATACAGATATATTCAGCCGCCTGCTGAGAGAGACAGCAGAAGGCCATGTGACAGAGTGTATCAGGATTCTGGAGGAAATGGTCCGCCAGGGAAAAGAAATGGGCCAGTTTGTGAACGATTTTATCTGGTATATGCGGAACCTGCTGCTGGTGTCCACATCCGGAACAAACGGACAAAAAGAAGAAATGATAGATGTATCTGCCCACACCATGGAGCTGATGGAGGAAGAAAAGAGTCTGGTGGATGTGGATACTTTGATGCGGTATATCCGGGTGCTTTCTGAGACTTCTAACCGGATACGGTATGAGACACAAAAGCGGGTGCTTGTGGAGATTACGTTAATCAAACTGTGCCGCCCTGCCATGGAGACAAATCTGGATTCGGTGCTGGACAGAATCCGGGTTTTGGAGAAAAAGGCAGAGGAAGGGGTCATGTTTGTGAGCCAGTCGGCACCCGGCCCCCAGGAGATCCCCGCAGAGCAAAAAACACCGCCTCCAAAAGCCGCGCCGGAAGATCTCCAGAAGATCATGGAGAGCTGGAAGACTATTGTGGGAGAGACCAGCGGACGTTTTAAGGAGATGCTGCTGCGCAGTGTACCGAAATACAACGGACAGACAGGAGATCCCATTTTGTATGTGGAATTCCAGGATTTTCTGGCTCAGCCCTATGTGGAAGGGAAAGAAGGAAAAGAACAGCTGGAGGCACTGATTGCAGATAAGACAGGGAAATCTGTGCAGGTGGAAATGATCATGGCAGACGGGAACCGTCAGGATGGCTTGGCAGAACTGTCTGTTGATGATATAATGGAAAAGGAAATTCATATAAATATAGAAATAGAAGATTGAGAGGGATAAAAAATGGCAAAGAGAGGCGGATTTCCCGGGGGAATGGGAATGCCTGGAAATATGAACAATCTGATGAAACAGGCACAGAAAATGCAGAAGCAGATGGAGGAGAGCCAGAAACAACTGGAGGAAAAGGAATTTACCGCCTCAGCCGGGGGCGGGGCTGTGGAAGTAAAAGTCAACGGCCGCCGGGAAGTGCTGCAGGTGAAGCTTGCGGAAGAAGCTGTGGACCCTGATGATGTGGAGATGCTGGAGGACCTGATTATGGTGGCAGTGAACGATGCCCTGCGCCAGGTGGATGAGTCAACGGCAGCCGCCATGTCCCGTTTCACTGGCGGGCTGGGGGGAGGACTTCCCTTCTGATGGAATATTACAGCAGGCATATAGGAAGCCTGATTGAACAGCTGTCCCATCTGCCGGGGATTGGCCCCAAATCTGCCCAGCGTCTTGCCTTTCATATCATGAACATGCCGGCAGACCAGGTGAAACAGCTGGCAGGCGCCATGACACAGGCCAGGGAAAAAGTCCGTTACTGTAAATACTGCTGGACACTGACAGATGAGGAAGTATGCCCCATCTGCAGCAATTCCAGGCGGGACCAGAGCCAGATTATGGTTGTGGAAAACACGCGGGATCTGGCGGCATATGAAAAAACCGGGAAATATGAGGGCGTATATCATGTGCTCCACGGCGCCATCTCGCCCATGCTGGGGATTGGTCCGGATGACATTCGTCTGAAAGAGCTGATGCAGCGTCTCCAGGGGCAGGAAGTGAAAGAAGTGATCATTGCCACGAATTCCAGTCTGGAAGGGGAGACTACTGCCATGTATATCAGTAAATTGATTAAGCCCACAGGAATCCGGGTTACCCGGATTGCCAGCGGGGTGCCTGTAGGCGGTGACCTGGAGTATATTGATGAAGTGACTCTGCTTAGAGCACTGGAAGGGAGGGTTGTGCTGTAGAATGAGAAAAATCCATATCAATGAAAATGGCCGCGTATCCGGCGGGACAGACTGTGAGGAATTTTACGAATGCATTAAAGATCTGGCCAGTCATCCAATTGTACAGGAAATGAAAAATTATATACAGCACGGCACCACAACCTGCTACCAGCATTGTCTTTCGGTGGCGTACTATAATTACAAAATCTGCAGACGGCTGGGGCTGGATGCCCGGTCAGCAGCCCGGGCAGGCATGCTCCATGATCTATTCCTTTACGATTGGCATGACCATGCGAAAAAGACAGGAAACCATTTTCACGGGCTTACACATCCCAGGGAGGCGTTGAAAAATGCGAGAAAACATTTTGTTCTCACTTCTCTGGAAGAAGAAATGATCAAGAAGCATATGTGGCCCCTTACGCTGGTTCCGCCTGTCCGGGCGGAGAGTCTTGTCATATGTATGACCGATAAATACTGCAGCACGTGTGAGACAGTGGGAGACCGCCACAGAATGTTTTATCAGCGGTTTGAGCTGTACAGGAAACTGATA
>CANSYV010000175.1 GCA_947651335.1 uncultured Lachnospiraceae bacterium | reverse complement strand
AGATATGCAATGAAAACAGCAAGAAGAATACAGCCCTCCACTCGTGATAAAATGGAAACCTTTTCGCCTTGGTACGGGGATGGAATGCTCATCACCAGCAGCAGGACAGTCACCACAATGGAAAGAGGAAGGTCTTTTTTTAATACAGAAGTTTGTACTTTCATCGGTTTTATGGCTGCGCTGACGCCTACCACCACCAACAGGTTAAAGAGATTGGAACCGATTACGTTGCTTAGGGAGAGGTCGTTTTTCCCAGCCAGGGCAGCAGTAATACTTACGGACGCTTCCGGCATACTGGTGCCGAAGGCGACCACAGTCAGCCCGATAATGATACTGGGAATGTGCAGCAGACGGGCGATGGAGGAACTTCCATCTACGAATAAATCGGCGCCTTTTATCAGCAGAATAAATCCCAGCAGTAATAACAGATACATAATCATTAGGATATTTTCCTCCAAATATTGTAAAATATGAAAGGTACCATGATAAGTATGGGACGAATGTGGGAGTTTGTCAAGGGAAAGGAATGTAGATTTATGAGAGATTTCAGGGAATGTATTTTATATGAGGATAAACATCTGATTGTCTGTTACAAACCACCTGGTTTTCCTGTTCAGAGTGCCGGAACCGGGGCCATGGATATGGAATATGCCTGCCTGAATTATCTCCACAGGGAAAATCCGAATATACAGCCTTTTGTGGGCATTGTGCAGAGGCTGGACCAGCCGGCTGAGGGATTGATGGTATTGGCCAAAAATCGGAAAATAACCGGGGATTTGGAAGGACAGGTGCGGAATAAAAAAATGGAGAAAATCTATCTGGCAGTGGCTGAGGGAAGGGTGGAACCTTTGGAAAATGACCTGGAAGACTGGCTGGTAAAGGACAGTAAACTGCGTATGGGAAAAGTGACGTCTTCCAGTGTGAAAGGAGCAAAAAGGGCCTGTCTTCATTATCAGGTATTGGGGCAGCGTGATAATAGAAGTCTTCTGGAAATCCAGCTCTCTACAGGAAGGTATCATCAGATCAGGGTACAGTTAAGCCACAGGGGATGGCCGCTGGCAGGGGATTCCAAATACGGCAGAGAGGATAATTACACAAAGGGAAATCTGGGGCTGTGCGCATACCGTCTGAGGCTGTTTCATCCGGTTACAAAAAAGGAGATGCATTGGAAGATACGTCCCCAGGGGGATGCTTTTGCCGGATGGGATGTATAAAATTCAGGAAAATTTACCATACTGAGAGAAAGAAAGGTATGGTGATCTTGTGGACTGGGAGTGGAAAAGGAGAATTTATATAGCAGGAATTGTGGCGGGAGTTTACCTGGGGTTTCGATATGTACTGCCGGCCGCGGTTCCTTTTTTAATTGGATGGGGCCTGGCTGTGTGGCTGTATCCGGTATCAGTGAAAATTGAAAAGAAAATTCGTGTGAAAAAAAGTACAGCGGGGGGCTTTCTTATGCTCCTTTTGTTAGCTGCTGTGGGGATTCTCCTGTGGATGGGGGTGGATACTTTAATCGGCCAGATGAAAGCCTGGCTGATGAATTTTACACAATTACAGGATAAGTTTTACTCATTTGTGGACCAGTGCTGTTGTTCCATTGAAAATACCCTGGGTATTTCCCGTGTGGAAAGCCGCAGATTCATTCTCTCCAATATAGATAAAATGCAGAAAAATTTTATCCAGGAGTTAAGTCCCAGTACGATTTTTCAGGCTGCTGATTATCTGAAAGGGCTCATTGCGGCAGTCAGCGGAATTATTATTGCCTTTATCTCAGGGGTACTGTTTCTGCATGACCTGGAGGATATCCGGCGCGCCCTGCGCACATACCGTTTTTACCAGCCGTGGAGGAGGGTTCTTAAATTCCTCAGGAGGACCTGCGTTACGTATCTGAAGGCTCAGCTGTTGATTATGGTAATGATTGCCTTTATCAGTACGTTTATGTTATGGCTGATGAAGAGTCCCTATTATCTCCTGTTTGGTATCGGGCTGGGGATTCTGGATGCTCTTCCCATTATCGGAACAGGACTTTTTCTATATCCGTCTATGCTGATTTTCTTTCTCAGGGGGCAGACTGGACTGGCTGTGTGGTGCCTGTCTATTGAGGTGGTGACTACCCTGGTGAGAGAATTTATGGAGCCCAGGCTTTTAGGGGATAAGCTTGGGGTCTATCCGGTTGTGATTATGGCGGCTATTTATCTGGGATTTTTCGTGTTTGGCGTGTCTGGCTTCATTCTGGGGCCGGTTGCCCTGTCTCTGATTTACGGAATTGGGAAAGAGTGGGATATTTGGGATTAGAGACTATAAAGAGATCATGAAAATACTGTGAAAAAAAATAAATCCTATAGACTATCAGAGAAAAATATGTATAATTGAAAGTGCCATAAATTTTTGTGTATGGCAGTGTTTATACAGTGGCGGCTGATAGAAAAAAGGGGAATGGGATGAAAAGAATATTAACAGTATTTTTGGGTCTTGTGGTGATCCTGGGTTCTTTGACGGGATGCAGCGGGAGAACATCAGTGGATGTGGTAAAGGCTTCGTCTGCACAGGTGGAACTGAATCAGACACAGGAAACGGTTTCTCAGAGTAATGGAACGGTTACAGCAGAAGAGGAGAATGGGAAGACGAAGCTTCCGCTTTCATTTGAGGTGGGTGTGGATATAGCGAAGGGAATCCGCATTGCAGTGGTGGCCAGGTCCACAGAGGGTAATTACTGGAAACAGATGAAGAAATATATGAAAGAAGCTGTGGACTATATTAACGGTTTTTATGGCCTGAAAGGGGAAAACGCTGTCCAGATGACCTTTGAGGGGCCGGATTCGGATACGAAAGTGGATGACCAGATTAATACCATTGATGCGGTTCTGGCGGAGAATCCTTCTGTGCTCTGTCTGGCGGCTATTGATATGAATTCCTGCCAGGCTCAGATGGAGACTGCCCGGGATAATGGGATTCCTGTGGTATTGTTCCACTCTAAGGTCAAGCATGATATGAGTACAGTTCTCTGTGCTACTAACAACTGTCTGGCAGGGGCAGAGGCAGCCAGGCAGCTCAGCGGGGCTATGGGAGAAAAGGGCAGGGCAGTCATATTCCATAATGGGGATTATGACCAGGCTGGCAGGAGCCGGGTGAAAGGTTTTAAGGAAGAAATCAGCAGGAATCATAAAAACGTGAAAGTGACAGAGTATACACAGGATCAGGAGGAAAACATAGAAGATACCATCCGGCGTGTGCTGGAGAGAGAACGGACCAAGGGAATTTTTTGTACCAGCCAGGCTTTGGCAGAAAAGGTTCTGGCTGTGATGAAAGATTATCCGGACAGAGAGATTCCCCTTGTGGGTTTTGATGCGGGAAAGATACAGATAGATGCTGTCCGGGAAGGGAAGGAGCTGGGTACTGTGGTCCAGAACATACCGCTTATGGCCTGTCAGACCATACAGTCCGCGGTCATTGCCGCTTCTCCAGATTACACAGGACAGCTGGAGAAGGATATAAAAGTAGAGTATACCTGGGTGAACAGTGAAAATTTGGATAAAGCCCAGCAGGAAGGACTGCTCTATGAATAATTGATGGCAGGAAAAAGCTATGGCGTCAAAAGTTAGTTTTGTTTTGGCGTGATAGCTTTATTAAATTTCAACAAATATTGACAGGCATAATTAGATAACTATATAATAATAAGAAACTGTTTCCTAACATATTGGAGTAAGGAGGAGCAATGATATGAAACAATTGATGACTGGCGATGAAGCTGTGGCAAGAGGCGCCTATGAGGCGGGAGTCCGCCACGCATCTGCATATCCGGGAACACCCAGTACAGAGATTCTGGAAAATCTGTCTGGTTATGAAGAAATTGAGACAGAGTGGGGTCCTAATGAGAAGGTGGCCATGGAATCGGCTATCGGTGCGGCGGTTGCGGGAGCACGCAGCATGGTGTCTATGAAACATGTGGGATTGAATGTGGCGGCTGACCCGCTTTTTACCTGGTCTTATATGGGTGTGAATGCAGGAAATGTGATTGTCACTGCCGATGAACCGGGAATGTATTCATCTCAGAATGAACAGGATAACCGCAATTATGCCAAAGCTGCCAAGCTGGCCATGCTGGAGCCTTCGGATTCCCAGGAATGTCTGGATATGGTGAAGGCTGCCTATACACTCAGTGAGTCTTATGATACTCCGGTGCTTCTCCGCATGACCACCAGGGTATGTCATTCAAAGTCTATTGTGGAATTGGGTGAGAGGGAGCAGCTGCCGTTGAAGGAGTGGGTGAAAAATCCGGCTAAATATGTCTGTCTTCCTGCCATCGCCAGAAAACTGCGTGTGAATCTGGAAGAAAGAATGGAAAAGCTGGCTGAATATAGTGAGAAATCGCCTTTTAACCGGGCGGAGTATGCAGACAGCAAGGTGGGAGTGATTGCATCCTCTCCAAACACTTCTTTTCCATAAAAGTAGCAGATGCCGGATGCAATCA
>CANSYV010000174.1 GCA_947651335.1 uncultured Lachnospiraceae bacterium | reverse complement strand
AATCGCTGATGGTAAGATAATGATAATTCAGCGACTTGCTGCGGATGGCTACCGCTTCATTTTCTCCGATCACGGAAGACATGGCATTCATAGCCAGATCCAGGTTAGCGCCTGATGAATACGCGTTATACATTTCATCCAGGAAATGGGAAGAGGCAAACCAGATGATCTGTCCTCCGTTTTCTGCTTCCACCGAAACGGCCAGGGCAAAGGGACCGTCAGTATCGCCCTCTTCCTTTTCATAGGAATCCAGTTCGTATCCTGCGCTTTGCTGTAGGCGATATCAGAAGTGGTAAGCAGCTCTGTCACATGTTCCCCGTCCTTAACCAGTAGTCCCTGGGCAATAGGCATGATCGCAAAATACCTTTCCTCGATCAAAGGATCTGTGATTTTATTGCTTTTTAAATCCGGCAGTAACACAAAAGGCGTCCGAAACGCGTAATGCCCCCGGTCGGTATCTACTACAATCCCACCAACCGTTTCCACACCATAACCTTTCAATATGCCATAAAGGTTTGCCAGCGTCCCCTTCTCCGTGGGACCAGCCATCACCATCAGCTTTCCGCCATCTGATACATATTCCTCAAGAAGCTCCTTCTCTTCTTCCGAGATATCGCTGGAAGGTCCATAGATCAGAATGGCGTCAGCGTCTTCGGGGATCTCATCAGCTGTCAGCAGGGAAAAAGTCTCCAGCTCCATATTCTCTTTTTCCATCTGTTCACGGAATATTTCCGGCAGTTCGGTCTCCCCATGTCCTTCTAGCAAATAGATTTTTGGCTGTTCCTCATTCACCACATAATCAATGGCGGACGTGATGGCTCCCTCCCCGTCAAAAGAGGTATCATAAGAGTATTCGTTCATGTTGGCTTCCATCAGATAGATATCATCATAACCGATAAAGCGGCTGCGATCTCCACACTCCACCACCAGGCTGTTATTCTGTACGGTTTCAGAGGTATACTGCTCAGCAAATGTGGGATAAATATCCGGGTTCTTTTTTACCACTTTGATATGTTTTGAAAGACTCTCATATTTATCCAGCAGATTCTCTATCACGTCATCTTCCTTATCCGACTGCACGATCCAGTAGATGGTCACATCCTGATCCAGGGCATTTACCACCACTTTTGTATTGCTGGTGACAGAATACAGCTTTGTGGAGCTGATGTCATGCTGTGTCACATTTTTAGGCAGCGCGGACACCAAAATGTTTACCGCCACCAGTATGGCAAGCACAATGGCTGTAATAACCACCGAATAAGCCCCTCCCTGCAGGGCGATACGGTTTTTTAAAGTCTCTTTCTTCATCAGTTGTACCTCCTTTTTTCCAGCGACTGCACAGACAGAAATAAGAAAAAGGCAATGACAGATAAATAGTATACAATGGCAGTCAGATCAAATACACCAGACACAAAGGTATAAAACCGTTCAAAAAGAGACAGCTTTTTCATGATGTCCGGCAGAAGGCCCTCATATACGGCGCTGTTTACAAAATATGTAATCACCACAGCAGCGATCAGGACAATGACTGTCCCATATGCCAAATACTCATTCTTTGTCAGATAGCGGACCAGCAGCCCCAGAAGACAGCTAAGAACGCACAGGGCCGCCGCGGAACCAAATGCCGTTGCGGATATGTGTTCCGCCAGGCTGACACTGTAATAATTCAGAAGGAGCACTGCTATGGCAATTCCAGCGGCAAATCCCTGATTCTCTGTCAAAGAGGACAAAAAAGTGCCGACGGCAATCAATGCTGCGCCCATGATAAAAAATGCTCCAATCGATCCATAAGACGTCAGCAGATATACATCACCGTACTGGGCAAAAAGTAGCGGATACACTGCCACAATGCACAATGGAATCAGATAAATGACCAATAGGGCCAGATACTTCCCAATCACCACCTGGGTGGTAGTAATGGGAAGAGAATATAAGAGCTGGTCGGTTTTCTGCTTCCGCTCTTCCGCAATTACCCGCATAGTCAGTACCGGAATGATCACCACAAAAACCAGGCTTACAAAGCTCAGTACATACTCAAAGTTTGCCACCGCCTGCTGAATATTGTAGATCATGGCTCCGATCCCTACAAACGCCAGTAAAAACGCGCCGAAGATATAAGCCGTCATGGAATGAAAATAGTTTGACAGTTCATGCTTGAATACAGCAGTCATGGTTCCTCCACCAACCTTTCCTCATCATTTTTTTCTTCTGTGTCTCTTTCCGCTGTTTTCCCTTCTTCTGCCCCCGGTTTCCCACTGTCCCCTTCTGTCAGTTCGATAAACACGTCTTCCAGATTTGCCTTTTTAGGGGCCAGCTGCAGGAGCGCTTTTTCCCTCCGGGCAAAGGCAAAGAAGAGCTGTCTGCAGATATGGGGCATTTCCCCGGCTTCTGTCTGTATCTCTCCCTGAATGCTGCCATCCTCCAGTTCCTTCAACTGCCAGTCAGCAGCCAGATCCACTCCTTCTAGAATTTCACGGACTTCCTTTTCATCCGCCTCCGCGATAAAAGACACGGCGCCCGATGCTGTTAAAAGCTTCTCCAGATTTTCCGGTTCGTCAAAGGCCACCAAATTTCCCTTCGCTATGATCAGTACCTTCTCGCAGATTGCCTGAACCTCTGACAAAATATGGGAACTGAAAATAACCATATGTTCCTGTCCCAGCTGCCGTATTAGATCCCGGATCTCAATGATCTGGATAGGGTCAAGACCCACGGTGGGTTCGTCCAGAATGATCACTTTTGGATTCCCCAGCAGCGCCTGGGCTATGCCAACTCTCTGTCTGTACCCTTTTGACAGCTTTGAGATCAGACGGTTTTTCATCGTTTCCAGTTTAGTCTGCGAAATGACATCCTCTATCTGCGCGGCCAGTTCCCTGCCTCTCAGCCCCTTTGCCTCCCCTACAAACTTTAAGTATTCCACGGGAGTCTCATTGAGATAAAGGGGCGGCTGTTCTGGAAGATAACCCATCAGCCGTTTTGCCTTGTCCGGCTCTTCAAAAATATCATATCCGTCAATGGTGACATGCCCCGCCGTAGCGGACAGGCAGCCTGTCATAATGTTCATGGTGGTGGATTTTCCGGCCCCATTGGGGCCTAAAAAGCCATATACATGCCCTTCCTCAATCTCAAAGGACAGATCATCCACAGCCGTAAAATTTCCATAACACTTCGTCAAATGCTCAACTGTTATCATGTTCATCCTCCTATCTGAATCTGTTGCCCCAGGGTAATGTCATCTGTCCGTTTCCCTGGTTTTCCTCTTCTGATTTTTCATCTGCCCTGGCCGGCTGCACATCCTCTCCGACGATAACCTTCAATTCTAAGGTATCCCCTTTCCGGTAAACGGTAAAAACAAGTTCATCCCCCGCAGAAGAACCCCTGACCGCATCCACCAGCGCCTTGCTGCCGCTTATCTCCTCACCGTTTATAGCAGTAATAATGTCATTCTCTTCCAAGCCTGCGTCTGCAGCCGGACCATCTTCTGTAATGCTTCTGACAGCAGCACCTTTCGGCAGTCCATAGTTCTGGGTTTCCCTGCTCACGTCTGTCACGGAAACGCCGATGTATGGTTTTGTTATGTATCCATTTCCAGAGCCCCTCTGTAATTCTTCTCCCAGCAAAGGAGTGTTTCTCCCAAAGCAATGGATGTGCTGTTTAAAAGTTCAGAAACCGAGATTACTTCTTTAAAATCCACTACAAACCTGGGAGCCCCGTCTCCAATCAGATATTCTCTGCCTTTAAACCGAAGTAAAAAGGGATTTTTATCAAACTTACCCATAAACTGAACCATTGAAGCTTCTTCTAACTTTTCATTAATTTTTAATAGCATAGCCTTACCTTTCTGTATTTTCGCTTATTCCCGCTACATTGTGCTCATAATCGTCCCCTAATATGTTTTCCCTTTCACACCAGCATAATATTGTACCTCCTCCTGTTTTTTGATAGCTGAACGTTGAAAATAGAAAGAGCCGATAGTCCGTCTTTGTAACGAATTATCGGCTCTGCGTCTTTGCGTCTGGCTCTTTGATAATTGATATTTTCAGTTGTTCTGCATTGATTAAAGTTTCCTGTCTGCACTTCGGACAAAAAAGCGGGAAATGGGAAAGTATGGTATCTTCCCTGATTCTTATCCGTGTTTTACTTGTACAGTTTGGACATAGTATCCATTCCTGATTTTTCAAACGAATTACCTCCTCGTTTCATAACATCGTTTTCTTCCTCAAAAGCAAATTTATAGCATTCTAAAAATTCCTCCAATATATCAATAAAATCTGTGGATTTAGAAACAGTTCCTTACTTCAATGCAAGACTTTTGTTACTTTTTACCATACACAAAACAGTATATATTGCAACTGCCAACTCTGTAATCGGCATAACCCACCATAGAAGTTTCGCGCCAAACAGTGCCGGGAGCACAAACACTAATACACCACATAGAACCATGCCCCGCGACATAGAAATGATCAATGCTGTTTTCGGCTGCATCACAGACTGGAAATAATAGGTT
>CANSYV010000173.1 GCA_947651335.1 uncultured Lachnospiraceae bacterium | reverse complement strand
AGAAATCAGAAAAAAAATTTGTCTATACCATTGACGTGGCCTATAACAGCAGAAAATCGGAACAGGAAGCCTCTCATAAAATCAATCAGAAAATTAACCATAAAAATATTATGTTAACTCAAAAGCAGGAATACCGCTTTCCGGTCCCGGGAAACCAGCCCCTGAAATTCCCCCCGGTGGTGGTGGGAAGCGGTCCTGCAGGGCTTTTCTGCGCTCTGGCACTGGCAAAAAGTGGATACTGCCCCCTGGTAATTGAGAGAGGAGCACCTGTTGCCAGCAGAAAAGAAGATGTGGAAAAATTCTGGAAGACTGGCATCCTGAATCCACGGTCCAATGTACAGTTCGGGGAAGGGGGCGCAGGGACTTTTTCGGACGGAAAATTAAATACATTGGTAAAAGACCCCAGCGGACGCATCCGTGCCGTTCTTCAGATGTTTGTGGAGGCAGGAGCGCCTTCAGAGATTCTGTACCAGCAGAAACCCCACCTGGGAACGGATGTGCTCATGGGAATTGTGGAATCCATCCGCAGGCAGATTGAGGCATCAGGCGGACGCTTTCTCTTTCACACCCAGGTGATAGATTTTCTCTGTGAAGATAACCAAATCCGCGGGCTTTTGCTGGAAAATGGAGAAAAAATCCCTGCCCAGGCAGTGGTATGCGCCATCGGCCACAGTGCCAGAGATACGTTTGAGACACTGTACAGGCGGGGATTTTCCATGGAGGCTAAGGCTTTCGCCGTGGGGGTGCGCATCGAACATCCCCAGGAAATGATCAATCAGGCTCTCTACGGTGAAAAAGAAAATTCTCTGCTGGGCGCGGCCAGCTATAAGCTCACCCACAGAACCAGCACCGGCAGAGGAATCTATACGTTCTGCATGTGTCCCGGAGGGTATGTGGTCAATGCCTCCTCTGAAGAAAAAGCCCTGGCCATAAACGGTATGAGCTATCACGCCAGAGACGGGAAAAACGCCAACAGCGCGTTAATCGTCACCGTATCCCCGTCTGATTATCCAGATGATACACCCCTGGGAGGGGTGGCATACCAGAGACAGCTGGAACAAAAGGCATGGCAGCTGGCTCAGGGAAAGATTCCGGTGCAGCTGTGGCAGGATTTCCGGCAGGCCAAAGAAAGCACCCGTCTGGGACAGGTGGTTCCTTTTGTCAAAGGTGCTTACCAGCCGAGCGCTCTGCACAGCATCCTGCCGGAAGCCGTCCGTGGGGCCATACTGGAGGGCATACCGGCGTTTGACAAAAAGATTCCCGGATTTGCCCGCCCGGACTGCCTGCTCAGCGGAATCGAAAGCCGTTCTTCTTCTCCGGTGCGCATTTGCCGGGGAGAGGATATGCAGAGCAATATCCGGGGATTTTATCCCTGCGGGGAGGGAGCCGGATACGCGGGGGGCATTACTTCCGCAGCTGTAGACGGACTGAAAACAGCGGAAGCAATTGCTAAAAATTATATGAAAATCCAGTGATTTGGTATACATTTCAAAAAATCTGTGTTAAGATATAATACACTTGAAAATCCCACGGCTTTCGAAGAGAGTGGGAGGGTTTATGAGAGAAAAAAATACCATAAAAGATATTCCCCCACAGGACAGGCCCTATGAGAAATGTCTGGAATTTGGGGCAGAGCATCTCACAGACGCGGAACTGCTGGCCGTGATATTACGAACCGGCCGCCGGGGAAGCAGTTCTCTGGAGCTTTCTTATGAGGTGCTGAATCTGCCACATACGAAAAACCAGGGACTGGCCGGGCTGTATCATCTTTCCGCACAGGAGCTGATGAAGATACCGGGAGTGGGGAAAGTAAAAGCCATTCAGCTGAAATGCATTGGCGAACTGTCCAGAAGAATGTCCCGGCAGAGGGCAAAAGGCAGGCTGTCATTCAACATGCCCGTCACAATCGCAGACTATTATATGGAAGAACTGCGCCATGAGGAGCAGGAAGTCCTTTTGTGTATGATGCTGGATACCAAAAACCATCTGCTGGGGGAAAAACGGCTGTTTCTGGGGACTGTGAATGCCTCACTGGTATCTCCCAGGGAATTATTTCTGGAAGCCCTGCGCTTTCAGGCGGTGAATATTATACTTGTGCACAACCATCCCAGCGGGGACCCCACGCCCAGCAAGGCAGATGTGGAGATCACAGAGCGGGTGAGACTGGGCGGGGAGCTTTTGGGGATTCATCTTCTGGACCATATTATTATTGGTGAGCACACGTATGTAAGTTTTAGGGAAAAGGAAAGACTGTAATGCTATTTCGAAAAATATACGGAGTGGATCTGGGTGCCAACACGATCAAAGTTTATTCTTATCAGAAGAATAAAGTTTACGCGGAAAAAAATATGGTTGCTGTGAAGGATAAGAAGCGTGTCCTGGCTGTGGGCGACGAGGCCTATGAGATGTTTGAAAAAGCACCGGATAATATTGTTGTGGAATCCCCCATGGCAAATGGCATGATCGCGGATATTGTCAAAGCAGAAGTCTCCCTGTACAGCCTGGTAAAAAAGATCAATTCCTGGCAGGGTTTCGGCTCCACCATGTATTTCGCGGTTCCCACAGATTTGACGCAGATTGAAAAAAGGGCTTATAATTCCATGGCAAACGGGGGATGGCTGCAGAACAACAAAGTGCGGATTGTGGAAAAACCCATTGCAGATGCCATTGCCATGGATATATCCATCAAAAAGACAAAAGGCAGCATGATTGTCAATATCGGCGCCCAGAGTACCGAGATATCTGTCATTGCCGACGGTAAGGTAATCATCAGCAAGATTATCCAGCTGGGCGGGAGGCAGATTGACCTGGAAATCTGTAAGGAGATCAGCCGGGTAAACCGTCTGTTAATCGGAAGCCGCACAGCCAGCAGGCTGAAAATTTCTATCGGCGGGCTTTACAGCCAGCAGGAAAAGCTGCGCAAAGTAATCGGAATTGATACATTGTCAGGACTTCCCCGGGAGGAAGCGGTATCTTCCAGGACAGTCAACAACGCCATTGAGCGCCCCATCGCGGTCATAGGAAATGAGATCAAAACTTTTCTGGAACGTACACCGCCTCAGATTGCCTACAGTATCCTGAAGGAAGGAATTTACCTGGCAGGGGGCAGTACACGGTTGAAAAATATTGATAAATTCCTGGCAGACCTGACAGGGTATGGGGTGTGTCTTTCCGAGATGCACGATGCCTGTACCATACGGGGCGTGGAGAAAATTATTAAAGATAAATATCTGCAGGAATGGGCGGTGCCTGTGAAGCAGAAAAAAATGTAATACAGCCGCATGGGAGTAAGAGATGAAGAAAAAAGGGAATTTTCGTCTGAAAAGTAAACATTTGATCTTACTGATGACCATCGTGTGCGTCAGTATGGTAACAGCCGCGTTCTCCACGGGGATCACCGGAGATTCGGCGCGGGAGACGGCAGGATATATCATTATTCCATTTGAAAAAGGAATCAATAAAATCGGAAACTGGCTGCTGTCCATACAGGACAATTTTCAGAGCGTAAAGAAACTGGCCCGGGAAAATAAAAAATTAAAAGCCCAGATTGATGAGCTGACACTGCAGAACAATGAACTGGTGCAGAATCAGACAGATTTTACCCATCTGCGGGAACTGTATGACCTGGATCAAGAATATGCCCAGTACAATAAAATACTGGCAGAGGTGATTGCCAAGGAGCCGGGAAACTGGTACCACAGCTTTACCATTAATAAGGGAACCAATGATGGAATCAGCGTGGATTCCAACGTTTTAGCAGGAGCGGGTCTGGTGGGGATTGTGACAGAGGCAGGCCCTGACTGGGCGGCAGTCCGCTCTATTGTAGACGATGATTCCAATGTGAGCGCCCAGGTTTCGGAGACGGAAGATACCTGTATGGTCACCGGTGACCTGGAATTGATTGATTCCGGCAAAATAGAATTTTCCCAGCTGCAGAGTCCTGAGGGGAAAGTGAGTATCGGCGACCGGGTGGTGACCTCCCATATCAGCGATAAATATGTGAAAGGACTCTTAATCGGCTACATCAGCGAGATCAGCCAGGACAGCAACAATCTCACTTACGGGGGATATCTGCTGCCTGCCGCCGATTTCAGACATCTGCAGAAAGTACTGGTGATCACTGACCTGAAGGAAAAGGCCGAAAAGGAGAAGAAAAATGCGCAATAAACTGATCACACTTGCCATAATATTCGTTTCCTTTCTTCTTCAATGCACACTTATGAAAGGAATTGCCATAGGGTCCATTTCTCCTAATCTTCTGGTGGTTCTGTGTGTCAGCATTGGACTGATGCGGGGAAAAACCAGCGGCCTGTTCACCGGTTTTCTGACAGGGCTTTTCATTGATTTGTTTTACGGCTATTATCCGGGAATACACGCCGGCATCTATATGTATGTGGGGTTTTTAAGCGGATTTTTCTATCAGGTCTATTACGATGACGACGTGAAGGTTCCCATGCTTTTGGCAGCAGGCGGAGATTTTTTCTACCATTTTATGGTTTTTGTCCTG
>CANSYV010000172.1 GCA_947651335.1 uncultured Lachnospiraceae bacterium | reverse complement strand
CCAAGCAGGACAAACCATCTTTGATAACTGTGGTTTCGGCTGTATCAACAACCTGGAGATGAACCACGGCATCGGAAGCCTGGCAACTGAATTCCGCTACACAGACGGCAAGAAGCCTACAGGAGACCTGATTCCTGTGGATTATGCCAAGATCGGTGAGGGATATGGACTGAAGACTTATACCTGCCGGACAATTGCGGAATTGGAAGCAGCGCTTGAGGACGCGAAGAAACAGGATATAGCATGTCTCTTTGACCTGAAAGTCATTCCGAAAACCATGACAGACGGTTACGAGTCCTGGTGGGATGTGGGCATTGCCATGACTTCCACGAAGGAATCTGTGAGAAAGGCTGCTGAGGGAGTGCTGGAAGGCCGCAGAGAGGCGAGAAAATATTAATAGAATCAGGGATGCCGAAAGTCTATTTTGCGGTGGGCTTTTGGCATCCGGATCACCAGCAGATAGATATTAGCATGGAGGAGATGAGCCAATGAGCAAAGTATTTGGATATCCGGAATTTGATGAGTCAGGAGAGCAGTTGCTGGTTACTTACGATAACGAGTATAAAGCTATGCTGATGGATGTCCGGGTGTATCGGATGAAAGCGGGAGAGAGCCGGAGTTTTGGAAGGAACGGGGAGGAGACAGCTGTGCTTCTTCTCTCAGGTGAGATAAAGTTTGCATGGGATAACGGGGAAGCGGATGTTTCCAGAAAAGATGTATTTACAGAAGGCCCCTGGTGCGTACACAGCAGTTCTGGAAAGCAGATTACGGTGAAGGCAAGTGCAGACAGTGAGATTCTGGTGCAGTGCACGAAGAATGAGACGGAATTTGCCAGCCGCCTGTACAAACCAGAGGATGCTCCCTGGAAATATTCCTGCAAAGGCAAGTTCGGAGATGTGGCAAACCGCCGTGTAAATACAATTTTTGACCATGATATTGCGCCTTATTCCAACATGGTATTGGGAGAAGTGCTCAACGACAAGGGAAATTGGTCAGGATATCTGCCTCACCAGCATCCCCAGCCGGAATGCTACTATTTCAAATTTGACCGTCCGGAAGGTTTTGGCGCCAGTTTTGTGGGGGATCAGGTGTTTAAGAGTGTGGACGGAAGCTTTTCTGCCATTCCAGGCGGCGAACTGCATCCCCAGGCAGTGGCCCCGGGATTTATGATGTATACCTGCTGGATGATCCGTCATCTGGATGGAAAACCCTGGCTTCAGACAGACCGCTGCGAGGATGAGCGTTATACATGGCTGCATGATGCAAAGTTTTAATATAAAAAGTTAAGAAGGAGAAAGACTATGCTGGATAAGAACAAAGTGTCTCTGGGAATTGCTCCCATTGGCTGGACAAACGACGATATGCCCGATCTGGGGAAGGAAAATACATTTGAGCAGACCATCAGTGAGATGGCTCTGGCTGGATTCAAGGGAACTGAGGTGGGAAGCCATTATCCCACTGACCCTGTAGTTTTGAAAAAGGCTTTGGATTTACGGGGAATGACCATCTGCAACCAGTGGTTTTCTTCTTTCCTGATCAGCAGGCCCTATGAGGAGACAGAAGCGGCATTCATCAAACAGTGTGATTTCCTGCTCCAGGTTGGCTCCAAATGTATCGGCGTTTCTGAGCAGAGCCACAGTACCCAGGGTATGCTGGATCAGCCTATCCAGGAAGGCAAATATGTGATGAACGACGAAGAATGGGACCTTCTGACAAACGGATTGAACAAACTGGGAAAAATCGCCAAGGATAAAGGCATGGTTCTCACCTTCCATCATCATATGGGAACAGTTGTTCAGACTGAGGAAGAGATTGACCGTTTCATGGATTCTGTGGACAAGGATCTGGTATATCTGCTGTTTGACAGCGGTCATCTGTCCTTTGCGGGAATTGACCCGGAAAAGGTTTTAAGAAAATATGTGGACCGTGTCCGCCACGTACATCTGAAAGACCTGCGTAAATCTGTGGTTGAGCAGTCCAGAAAAGAAAAATGGAGTTTCTTAAAAGGTGTCCGCGCAGGTACTTTCACAGTGCCCGGCGACGGCGACGTGGACTTTGCTCCTATCTTCAAGATTCTGGAAGAAGCAGATTATAAGGGATGGGTTCTGGTGGAAGCAGAGCAGGACCCTGGCGTTGCCAATCCTTTTGAGTATGCGCTGAAGGCAAGAAAATATATTGCGGAGCATACTGGACTGTAAGAATAGACAGTGATTACAGAAGTTGGTTTATACATAAAAGCGGTACAGCATGAGAGGGCTGTACCGCTTTTTTCGGCTGATCGTAATTTATTTCATTTCAATCCCGGGAAGAAGGTGTTTTGGCAATAATCAGGGAATAATAACCCGCATGGTCCGGAATTTCCTCCACACCCCGGTATATATGCTCATTTTCCATTCCACAGTTCTCCACCATGATTACATCCCGTCCACTGTCTGCCAGAACTTCTTTCACCTGTTTCATTTTCTTTCCGGATTTCATCAAAATATAGTTGCCGGGCAGATCCAGGCGGCTGTCTGGCTTGTGAGCGGCAGGGACAATATGTAACTGTTCATTCCATTCCACAAGGGCTGTGTTGGTGCGGGCGGCAGCTGCGCAAAATGAGGTGATGCCGCTGACCAGCTCTGTTTGGTAGCCTCGTTTTATGATCCGTTTCTGCACATACAGATAGGTGGAATATACAGTGGGGTCGCCCAGTGTGAGAAATACCACGTTCTGCTCCTGTTTCAGATAAGTTTCGATTACATCAGCGGCCTGGTCGTGGCTATTGTCCCGGATGGTTTTGTCGTGAGTCATGGGCATGTTCACAGAAAGCAGGGTTTTCTGAGCCAGTTCCGGGACGGCCTGCACGGCAATCTGGTAAGCCACTGTCTCATCGGCTTTTTCGCCGGGGAGTGCGATCACTTCATTTTCACGGATCAGGCGCACCGCTTTTAAAGTCATTAGTTCCGGGTCTCCGGGGCCCACACCGGCCCCATATAAAATTCCAGCCATATTTTTTTATGCTCCTTTTCTCCAGTTTTTTATTTGGATTTCCTCCTTCTCAAAGATATTTGAGAATATTTTGATAAGTATAGTTTTATTTTACGATGGAAAAGAAATGTTGTCAATTTGATTATTCTGAAATGCTTTATTGCCGAGAAAGAGTGGTCGTTAGGATTGAATTTTGCCTGTGGAAGTGATTTAATAAATATGGTGTGCAAAACAGCCATCACAAAAGAAGAATGCTTCTGGAGAGTCCGGGAACATTCGGGAAGGCGGGCGTGATTTTATGATCAAAGTATTCTTAGTAGAAGATGAGATTATTATAAGGGAAGGTATCCGATACAATATTGACTGGGAAAAGGAAGGATTTGAATTTGTGGGGGAGGCCAGTGACGGGGAACTGGCTTATCCGCTGATTCAGAAGACGAGGCCGGATATTCTCATAACAGATATTAAAATGCCTTTTATGGACGGGCTGGAGCTGAGCCGTCTGGTGAAACAGGAGATGCCCCAGGTGAAGATTATCATACTCAGCGGGTATGATGAGTTTGAGTATGCCCGGGAGGGAATTGACATTGGGATCACGGACTATCTGCTGAAACCGATCGCCGGGGCCCGGCTTTTGGAGGCCGTGAAGAAGGTGGGGCAGATGGTGGAAAGGGAACAGGAGTTCAGAAAGACTTTTGAGCAGGAGCGGCAGGGGAGTGTCCAGCTGGCACGCCAGAAATTTTTCCGCAGGCTGGTGCTGGGTAAGAACCCTGCCTCGGCTCTGTTGAAAGAGGGGCGGGGCATTGGAATGGATATGACAGGGGGACGTTATAATATCCTTCTGTTTCAGATTTTTCATAAAGAAGACGCAAAGGAAACAGCACAGCGGCAGAGCGCCATTGTTCAGGGAATGGAAGAAATTGCTGAGAATATGCCGGAAATCATTATGGTGGAACTGGGGATTGAGGGCTGGGTGTTTATTTTAAAGGAGACAGAGGACAGAAAGATTGAGCAGATACAGGAACTGTTTATCGCCAGATTAAAAGGTTTCTTTGAGGCTTATCCGGAGGTGGAGTATTTCGGCGGTGTGGGGGAGGCTGTGGACCGTCTCAGCGAATTGAGCGGATGTTTTGAGGAAGCCAGCCACGCTTTTGCGTACCGCTATCTGAGAAAGCGGAATCAGATTCTGTTTGGCAGTGAACTGAAAGCAAGACCTAAGACGGAAGAAGAACCTGATATTGGCTCTCTGGAAGTGCGCAGGCTGGACAGGAGGGTGGTGGAGCGCTTTTTGAAAACCGGGCTGAGAAGTGAGGTCTCCCATTTTGTGGAGGAATACTTTCAGAGCTTCGGCGAGCGGAGTATGCAGTCCTTTCTATTCAGGCAGTATGTGATTATGGATACATATTTTGCGGCAGTGGCCCTTCTGGAAGAACTGGGGTATGAGGCGAAGGTCCTGGTGGACAGGTGCGGGGATATTCAGGAAATGACTTCCGTTTTTGTCTCAGCAGAATCTGACAGGGAGCATCTGAGAGATATCCTGGAGGCTGCCATTGACTT
>CANSYV010000171.1 GCA_947651335.1 uncultured Lachnospiraceae bacterium | reverse complement strand
CTGCGGCCTCCTGGTCCCAAACCAGGCGCTCTAGCCAAACTGAGCCACACCCCGGAGCACTGGCTCTGAACAAATTATTTGTTCGAGCTCAACGCAAAACCTATTATATTATAGCCAAATCGAAATGTCAACATTTTTTTTACTTTATAAGCAATTTTTTACTTCATAAATAATTAATTGTAAAATGGACTCCCCCACGGTGGTCAATCTCCATCACCGCATAGCTGGGCCTTCTCCCCTCCTGTCTGGGAAATGACAGACTGCCCGGATTTACCGCTGTCACATCTCCTTTATAGACAATTACAGGCTTATGTGTATGCCCGAACAGCACAATATCCTTTTTCCTGGCACAAGCCTCCTCAATTATGCCGCTGGGGTCCAGGGCAACCCCATAATTATGTCCATGGGCAATCAGCAGCCGGCGGCCGCCCAGATCCACCTCCAGCTCCCGCTTCAACTCTGTGAAAAAATCATTATTTCCCGCCACCATATAGGTGGGGCACCCTGCCCGGGAAGATATATATTCCTCTCTCCCCTCCACATCTCCGCAGTGAACCAGTGCATCTATGGGCTGCACCTTTCTTAATACTTTATCTAAATTCCCATCTCTTCCATGAGTGTCGCTTACTACCAATATTTTCATAACAATTCCTTTTTCACCGCCTCCAGCGCTTTTCCCCTGTGGCTCAGCCGGTTCTTTTCCTCCATTGACAGTTCCCCGTTAGACAGACCTCCAGGCTCCACATAAAAAATCGGGTCGTATCCAAAGCCCTGTTCTCCCCTGGCCTCCCATCCTATATATCCCTCCATGGTCTCCCGTACCGTCACACAGCGGCCATCCGGGAAAACAGCCGCAATGACACACACAAACCGCGCGGTACGCTGTTCCATGGGAACTCCTTCCAGACGTTTTAAAATCTGGTGATTTTTCTCCTGATACGGCGTATTCTCCCCCATATAGCGAGCTGAATGCACACCTGGCTCTCCATCCAGATAATCAATCTCCAGCCCCGAATCATCCGCCAATACCAGCGTATGGCTCACCCCATGGACTGCTTTGGCTTTGATTATGGCATTCTCCTGAAAATCCGCCCCGTTCTCATCAATTTCTATATGAATTCCCGCCTCAGCCATGGACAGAACCTGATAATCCGTATCTGCCAGAACTGCCCGTATTTCTTTAATTTTCCCCTCATTTGAGGTGGCAAAAATCAACTGTTCCACTGTTTCCCCCCTTTAATCATCTTCTTCCACTGCTCTTTTCTTCTGAAACAGTGCCCTGCACCCGCCAAAGACCATGAACACAGTCAGAATACCAATGGGTATAATTAAAACATTCTGAACGCCCTGCACCATCAATGCATCCACATCCCTGTGGGCAGCCAGCACTTTCAGGTTACTGTAAAATGTCAGACACAGAGAACCCAGCGCGGCAGCCAGCATAAACAGCATAGGCACATACAGCATCTTATGGCTTTTTCCAATCCGTTTCAGCCAGCAGGCCGCTGCCAGAAATGCCAATACTGCCAGCAGCTGATTACAGGCCCCGAACAGCGCCCATATTTTCTCATACCCTGCCAGTGTCAAAATTCCCGCAGTCCCGATGGTAACAATCGTTGACACATAGACATTGCCGAAAAATTTGTGGCTGCCCTTCTCTGTCTTAAAAAGTTCCTGAAATAAAAGACGCCCCAGCCGCGCGGCCGTATCCAGGGAAGTGAGGGCAAAAGCGGAGATTGCCAGCAGTATCATCGTATTCATTATCTGCTTCCCATATTCCCCCAAACCCATGGCCGCAAAAAAATTTCCAAGAGCCGCGGCAAATACCTGCGGCGGAGTTCCTATATCTGTATACACTCCATCTTTCGTCAGACAGCCCACAGCAATCAGCGAAATCACTGCCAGGATACACTCAATCAGCATGGCACCATAGCCGATTAACTTGGCATCTTTCTCTGAATTTAACTGTTTAGATGTGGTCCCGGACCCCACCAGACTGTGAAAACCTGAAATTGCCCCACAGGCCACAGTAATAAACATAAACGGGAATAACTTATTTGCGCCCGCCTCCCATCCTGTAAACGGCTCCAGCTTCATCTGAGGATTCGTCAGACAGATGCCTGCCACCGCCGCAATCATCATAAAATACAGCAGAAAGCTATTCAGGTAATCCCTTGGCTGGAGCAGAATCCAAACAGGAACCACAGAGGCCAGAAAGATATAGACAAAAATAACCGCCATCCATATAGTTTTCGTAAAATAAACAGGAAACATAAGCCCTGCCATAATACAGATTCCCAGCAAAACCACACCCATAAAGGTGCTGAATACCAGATTCACATTTGTACGGTTAATAAAACCAAAACACACGGCCACAGGAATGAACAGCATAGATGCCGCTGCCACAGAACCATTTGCCGGATTTTTCACCATTTTTCCCGTAGCTGCGTCTATGGGAAACCCGTCAAAAGTCCCTGCCACAATATCGGCAAGCGCCGCTGCCGCCAGAACCAGAACCAGCCAGGCAAAAATTGTAAAACAAATCTTCGCCTTTCTCCCGATATTTTCCTCTATCACCTCCCCAATAGACTTTCCCCCGTGGCGGATAGACGCAAACAGCGCCAAGAAATCCTGCACAGCGCCAAAGAAAATACCCCCGATGATAATCCAGAGCAGAACCGGAAGCCAGCCGAATACTGCCGCCTGAATGGGTCCGGCAATGAGCCCGGTCCCCGCAATGGACGAGAAGTGATGCCCCAGCAGAACCGGAGCCTTTGCCGGCACATAATCCACACCGTCAGCCTCTGTATGGGCCGGCGTCTTCTTGTCCGGGTCCACTCCCCACTTTCTGGCCAGCCAGGTGCCATATGCCACATATGCAATGAAAAAAATCAGTACCGACACTCCCAAAATTACAATGCCGCTCATCGAATCCCCTCCTTACGGAGCAGCCACCCCTGCAATGTCCCGCTGTCCTTTGTTTCTTCCCTTAACTTTCCCAAGATTTACCGTTCCCCCTGTTTCGGCGGCTTCGGACCAAAATACTGGTAAAAGTAAGCTTTGATCATACCATTATACACTTTCCGGTTCTTGTCCGCATCCTTTCCAATGGCCTTTTCAGCCTGTTCATAGGATGTGAGCAGATACATAGACCAGCTGTCCAGTCTGGCATATGCCTGTCCGATTTCCTGATACAGTCCGTAAAGCTGGGACTGCTCTGAAAGCCGTTCCCCATAAGGAGGATTACTAATGATAAATCCATATTTTTTTCCATGGCTCATCTGGCTCACCGGACGCTGCTGGAAATGAATCATGGAGTCCACTCCTGCCAGTTTCGCATTATCACGGGCAAAGTTAATAGCCTCTGGGTCCAGGTCATACCCCTGTATGTCAGCAGACGCATTCTCATCCAGCAGGTCATCTGCCTCCTCCCGCGCATCCTGCCAGCACTCACAGGGAATCAGATTCTTCCAGTCCTGTGCCTGGAAACAGCGCTGTCTGCCGGGTGCCTGATTTCTGGCAATCATGGCCGCCTCAATGGGAATCGTACCTCCGCCGCAGAAAGGGTCCACCAGAATCCGTCCGTTTTTCCAGGGCGTCAAAAGAACCAGGGCAGCCGCAAGAGTCTCGCTGAGGGGCGCCTTTACCGTGCGTTTCCGATACCCCCTTTTATGCAGGGATACGCCGGTGGTATCCAAGCCCATGGACACTCTGTCTTTCAAAATAGACACCCGGATGGGATACGCCGCCCCGTCTTCCTCAAACCAGCTGATGCCATATACCTGTTTTAACCGGTCCACTATGGCCTTTTTCACAATGGACTGAATATCTGAAGCGCTGAACAGCTTACTTCTGATGGAACTGGCTTTTGTCACCCAGAATTTCCCGTCTTTTGGGATAAAATTCTCCCATTCCAGCTTCTTCGTTTCCTCATAAAGTTCCTCAAAACTGAGTGCCCGAAAACTCCCCACATTCAGCAGAATCCTCTCTGTAGTGCGCAGGAAAATATTTCCATCCGCCACAGCCCGCGCATCTCCCCAAAAAGAAACCCTGCCGTCCTCCACATGGCTGATTTCATAACCCAGATCATTAATCTCTCTTTTCAGTACTGCTTCCAAACCAAAATGGCAGGGCGCTGTCAATTCCCATCTCTCCATCCTGTCTCCCCTCTACAACATTTTTAATTGGTGTTTTACTGACTTTTGGCAGGCTCTACATTATGCCGCAAAATCAGCCGGCGTAATGTAAAGCCTGTTCCACTATTTAACTATACTATACCACACTCCCCCGTGGAAATGAAATGTATTTCTAAATGAATTTTACATTCTCTTTTTCACAAGGTATCTGCCTTTATATCCCTGCATTCCTCCGTTGAGGGAATAGGTCCTGAAACCTTTTGCCGCCAATTCTTTTGCTGCCGAAAGACTGGCCCCTCCCCTGTCACAGTATAAAATTAATTTTCGGCTGCGGGGATAGGATTCTGTGTCATTTCTACCTAATTTCAACGCTTCCTGCCTACTTATATAGC
>CANSYV010000170.1 GCA_947651335.1 uncultured Lachnospiraceae bacterium | reverse complement strand
ATTTCCAAGTCCTTTCCGGGTGTCAGGGCGCTGGACGATGTAAATCTGAAACTGCGGCCGGGAAGTGTACATGCATTGTGCGGAGAGAACGGTGCGGGAAAATCCACATTGATTAAGATTATCAATGGTATTTACAAACTGGATGAAGGTGAAATCATTTACAGGGGTGAGAAAATTATTCCACAGAGTCCAAAATCAATGCTTGAGATGGGGATTGCGACCATTCATCAGGAATTGAGCCCGGTGCTGGATATGACAGTGGCAGAGAATATTTTCCTGGGGCGGGAGCCGGTGGACAAGCTGGGAAATGTGGATTACAAAAAGATGTGGAGTGATGCGGACCAGCTTTTAAAAGATTTTGGGCTGAAATACAGTCCGAAAGCACTGCTGGGCGGTATGACTGTATCAGATATTGCCCTGATCGAGATTGTAAAAGCGATTTCCCGGGATGCATCCGTGGTGATTATGGACGAGCCCACATCTTCCATCACGGAAAGTGAAGTACATATTTTGTTTGAAAATGTAAAGAAACTGCAGGCCAAAGGTGTGGGGATTATCTATATTTCCCATAAGATGGACGAGATTTTTCAAATCTGCGATGAAGTTACCATACTCCGGGACGGCCAGTGGGTACACAACTGTATGGCCTTGGACATTGACAAAGATGGTATCATTACCAAAATGGTGGGCAGGGAGATTACCGATCAATTTCCCAAAGAGGAAGTGCCCATTGGAGAAGTTGTCATGGAGCTGAAAAACTGCAGCGGAAGAAAGTTTCAGAACATTAATTTTAAAATCCGCGCAGGGGAAATCGTGGGCTTTGCCGGTCTGGTAGGCGCAGGGCGCAGCGAATTGTTCCGGGCTGTATTCGGGCTGGACCCTCTGAGAGAAGGAGAAGTATTCCTGGAGGGGAAAAAATCTAATTTTAAAAATTCGGAAGCCGCCATCGACGCAGGTGTCTTAATGGCCAGTGAGGACCGGAAGATGGAAGGAGTTGTGCTCTGCCGTCCCATCCGGGAAAACATTACCCTGTCCAGCTTGAAAAATGTCTGTAACGGCGCGGGGTTTTTAAATCTGAAAGCGGAAAAAGAAGCGATTCAGGATATGATTCAGAAACTTTCCATCAAGCTGGCGTCCCCGGAATCTCCGGTTGCCTCTTTATCAGGCGGAAATCAGCAGAAAGTAGTGCTGGCAAAATGGCTTCTCAGGTCGCCGAAAGTATTGATTCTGGATGAGCCCACCAGGGGCATTGATGTGGGGGCAAAATATGAGATTTATAAATTAATGTGTGAGCTGGCAAGACAGGGCGTGGCTATTGTGATGATTTCATCCGAAATGCCGGAGATATTCGGCATGAGCGACAGGGTGGCAGTCATGTCCCAGGGCAAACTGACAGGAGAATTGTCCAGGGAAGAGGCGACACAGGAAATGGTTATGGAATACGCAGTCAGGGGGTTTGAAGAATAATGAATAAGGAAAAGCAAAAAATAAGTTTTGCGGATTTATACAGTAAATATGGAATTTTGATTATCCTGCTCGCCGCAGTGGTGGTGGCGGCATTTCTCAGCGATTCCTTCCTGAGTACACGGAACATCAGCAACATTATCCGGCAGAATGCGGTGGTTATGATTATCGCCTTTGGTTCCCAGATTATACTGATTACCGGTGAGGTAGACTTGTCTGCTGGCTCAGTCTGCGCGTTTTCCGGGGTAATCTCAACAATGGTTATGCTCAGCACCGGAAGCATTGTACTGGCCATGACTGTGGGCGTACTGGTTGGAGTGGCATTCGGATTTGCCAACGGCTGGGTGGTTACCACGGCCTGTATTCCCTCTTTTATCATGACTCTGGCCACGCAGTTTATCGGCCGGGGGATGATTCTTGCCATTACCAGTGCACAGCCCGTTGCGGGATTTGACAAGCGCTTTACTGTATTTGGCCAGGGGATGGTTTTGGGGAAGATTCCGGTTCCCACTGTGATCATGATTGTTGTGCTGATTTTCTACTGGATTTTAATTAACCGCAGGCGTTTTGGACGTTATGTATATGCGGTGGGCGGTAACGCGGATGCGGCGAAAGCATCTGGTATCAATGTGAAATGGGTGAAGATCAAGGCTTTTGTTTTCGCTGGAGCTGTAGCGGGGCTTGCAGGGGTTATCCTCATGAGCCGTCTCAATTCCGGCCAGCCCAACGGCGCGGAAGATTATGAATTTGATGCCATCACGGCAGCTATCATCGGCGGTACTTCCATGAGCGGGGGTACGGGTAAAGTGTACGGGACGGTAGTAGGAGCTCTGTTTGTGGGCGTTTTGCTGAACATTATGACTTTGACAGACGTATCTGCTTATTATCAGAAGGTGGTAAAGGGTGCCATTATTGCAATCGCGGTTATTATTGACGCACAGGTACGGCGCGCGCAGAAATTGTCATAGGGAACTGTAGAAAAATAATTTGGAACAGGCATCATACAAAAGTATGAAAAAATAGAGTGCCTGGAGAGTGTTTGAAAAGTGCTTTCTGCATGGGCGTGCAGACGGTTGGAATAAATTTTCAGACACCCTCTCATGAAAGGAGAAAATAAGTCATGAAGAAGAAATTAATTGCGGCAATGTTAACGGCAGCTATGACGGCGGCCCTGCTTGCGGGATGCGGCGGTTCCGGTGGAACTTCGTCCGGGGGCGGAACACAGGAAAAATCAGAGGATGCGGCAGGCGATGACAAGGCAGCAGAGGAGACAGGCGGTGATACGGCAAGCGAAGGGGATATTACCCTGAGAGATGATTTGGTATACCGGGTGGGCTTTGCCAACATTGACGACAGCGACAACTGCTGTTACCCTGCGGCTCTGAAATTTAAAGAATATGTGGAAAGCGACGAGTTCGCAGAATCCATCGGTGTGGATAAAGTGGAGACGCTTTTGACAGACTCTGCAGGTGATATTGAAAAACAGACTACCAATGTGGAGACCATGCTTACCAAAGGCGTGGATATGATGTTTATCATCGGTGTGGACACTGAGGGGAATACCACAGCGGTGGAACAGTGTAATGCGGAAGGCGTGCCTGTATTTATGGTAGGTACGGAAGCCTCCGGAGGCGTCTGGAAATTTGTGGGATTTGACGAAACCCAGCTTGGCCAGGGACAGGGCAAATGGTGCGCGGATAATCTGCCGGAAAACACAAAAATCTGTTATCTGGAGGGAACCCCAGGGCGTGAGGCGGCTGTTCTCAGAAAAGAAGGATTTTTAGATGGCATCAGCCAGCGGGAGGATCTGGAGGTGCTTTCCAGTCAGACAGGCGACTTTGATACAGAGACTGCTATGCAGGTGACGGAGGACTGGATTCAGGCGTATGGTGATGATATTGGATGTATTGTTGCGGCAGACGGAAAGATGATTACAGGTGCCTGTGAAGCAGTGAAGGCTGCAGCGCTGAGCGGTCAGATTACCACATGCGGGGTGGTATCAGTGGAAGATGATGCGTATCTGATTGAACAGGGCGATGAGGATTATGCGATTTTCGTGTACTGGCCGTCTATCGGTACTCTCTGCGGGGAAATTGCGGAGAAGATATATAAAGGGGAGCAGGTGGATGCGAGAACGAACATTGACCTGCAGGATATGACAAAAGATAATGTGAAAGAACTGCTTGCAGATTCTTAAAAAAGATAATCTCATTTCCTTATTATATAGAAAGAGCACAGCTGTACGCGGTTGTGCTCTTTCGGCGTTTCTTAAAAATTTCCATGATACTTTCGAAATTGGAGTGGGGTTATCCCTGTTTTTTTATGGAACAGGCTGATAAAATAAACAGAATTCTGGCAGCCGCAGCGTTTTTTTACCGTTTTCTGTGATATAAATAACTATGTCAGCCCACTATCTGAAAGTCCGTTCCATTAGCTGGGGATACGCTGTATAATAAAGTCTGTTAAGAAAGGCGATCAATCAGAGGGCGGGAAATTTGGCGGGTTAGCAAGTGGGAAAAGAAAAGAGTGGTAATTATCGGAAAAGTAGTATATAATAAAAGAAAATTCAAATGAAAAGTGAAAGATGTCTTGCGCACGATATGTTAGTATGTATACTGCTATCTGCTTTAAATTGTTTTAAGGCTATGAAGTATATGGTAGATTGATTCGAAAGATGCAAAGGAATGAAGTTAATTGTTACAAATATTTTTGAAGAAAACGACACATACTTCAAATGGTATCTGAAAAGGCAGGGATTGATATGTATAGTATAAATAAAAAAACAAAGGAAATGGCATCATTCGTTATGGGAATTGATTGCGATACGTTCAAGGAATTTGATCATGATGATGAGATGAATTTTTTGAATCAGGCAGGTAAGCAAGGATGTAGTTTTTTGCCAAACACAGATAGTCGGATTGTTGGCAGGGGAAATCCACTGCTTGCGAGAGATGAATTCCTTTCAATGGATGAAGTGAATAAGGGACTGTTTGGGAGATAAATATGAATGAAGTTACCAAAGTTTATGAAGATAGAGCGTTACAGCGTGAATTGGAAGAGATATACAGTCAGTATCACAATTCAATAAAAATATTTATAGGTCAACTGGA
>CANSYV010000169.1 GCA_947651335.1 uncultured Lachnospiraceae bacterium | reverse complement strand
ATCTGCCTTCATTGCCTCCAGACGCGCAGATCAATGTGCTGTCTGACGGAGCATCGTAGTATTCATTAATCAAATCTTCATATCCGGACTTTCCTTCCGTACCAAAACTGATACTGATAACGCGGCATTTCTGGGCCTTTGCCCATTGAATTCCTTTTCTTATATCCCGGTCCGCCGCACTGTTTCCCTTCCATACATTGATGATATAGAGATTCACATCCGGGGCCGCACTTACCAGGGTCTTTGCGCAGGCAGTGCCATGGGTTTTCGATGTCTGCACATCTGCCCTGTTTGTGGAGCCTTTCACAGCATTATAGACTCCTTTAATATTGGATTTAATCCCAGGGTCATTAAGGTCAGCCCCGCAGTCAATGACTGCCGCGTTGACTCCTTTTCCAGTTGAATATTTCCAGGCTTCCTCCATATGCAGCCGGGTAAAATCCGCACTGGATGCCGCTGAGACAACATTCAGGCTGCCTGCGGATAACAACAGACACAACAGTAAACACAAAATTCTTTTCCACATGATATTTCCTCCCGATAGAACGCCGCACCGTAACCGCTGCCCCTGCCTCTTTTCCGGAATCAGAACCTTATTCATAATAATAGGAATTAAAAACCGCTCCTGCCACCGGCACCGCGGACTCGCTTCCTGTTCCGCCGCCTTCTATGATCACACTGACAACAATATCCGGGTCCTCCACATTGGAATACCCCACAAACCAGGAATGGCTGTCCTTGATCTCTCCCTCTCCATACTCGGCAGACCCGGTCTTCCCTGCCACGGTATAGCCATTGCCCCCCAGGGACGCAGCGGTTCCATAGCTCACCACGCCCTCCATCAGCTCCGCCAGGGTGGAGGCGTCTGAGGAGGACAGCAGTTCCCGGTAAATTCCCGGCATATATTTCTTTACCCTGGCGCCGCTGTAATTCTCCACACGGTCAATCAGATACGGCTTCATCAATACCCCCTGGTTGGCGATGGTACTGGCAATCAGCGCCATATGCACAGGGGAAACCAGGGTATTTCCCTGTCCGATGGATGTCTGCATCATCAGCGGAACACCGGACTTTCCATCCACTGACAGGACGCTGGGCTTATAATCCATAGTCAGGGGAAGTTTCTTATTAAACAGCAGGCTTTCTCCTGTCTCCCGCAGAGATTTTCCCCCCAGCTGGACACCGATCTCCGCAAAAGCACTGTTACAGGAATAGGCAAACGCTGAGCGCAGATCCTCCTCCCCGTGTACAGTGCGGTCATAATCCGTGATGGTGTGCTCCTGTTTGGTAATCTCCCCCTGGCAGTTATAGGAAAAGCCGTCTACCGTTTTGTGTTTGTGCAGATAGTCCAGGGCAGTGATAATCTTAAATACCGAACCGGGAGGATACTGTCCCTGGGCGGCCCGGTTGAGCAGACTGCTGTTTTCTTCATCTGCAATGAGATATTCCCAGTTTTCCTCCAGATAATTGGGGTCAAAGTCCGGACGGCTCACCATGGCCAGAATCTTTCCTGTGGACGGCTCCATCACCACCACAGCCCCTTTTCTGTCACCCAGGGCATTGTATGCGGCTGTCTGCAGTTTCACGCTGAGAGTGCTCACCACATTGTCGCCCCTGTTTTTCGCGTTCTGAAACTCGTTTTTCATCTGCTCCAGGAAAAACGCGTGGGAGCTGAGCAGATGAAAGTTTGCCTCAGATTCCAGCCCGCTTTTTCCGTTGGAATCGTACCCAACCACATGGGCAAACATACTGCCATATGGATAATAGCGGTACTCAGAACCGTCATCGGCTGTCTCTGTGGATGCCAGCACCTGTCCTTCTGAAGACAGAATACTCCCCCGTATGACCCGGTCTGCAAAGGTATCCTGCCGGGTATTATAAGGGCTGTTGATAAACTCCTCGCTCCTTACCAGATTAAAATATACCAGCCAGACAATCAGAGATACAAAAATCCCCACAAATAAATAAGACACAATGGCGTAAGGCCTGTTTCTGAACTGG
The DNA here is from genome assembly GCA_947651335.1 of uncultured Lachnospiraceae bacterium. GTDB lineage: Bacteria > Bacillota > Clostridia > Lachnospirales > Lachnospiraceae > MGBC164599. The sequence goes on along the minus strand of CANSYV010000169.1, from coordinate 2,586 downwards.
ACCGGGCTTGCTTTCTTACGCCTGGATTTCTTCCTGGGCATTCTGTTCAAGCGCTTCTCTGATTCTCTCAAGTTCTTCATCCTCATCCTCCCGCAATATATAAAGTCCCTGAATAATTGCAAGCATAATAATCGTAGTCAGAGCCGAGCTGCCGCCGTAACTCACCAGCGGAAGCGTAATCCCCGTCATGGGGATGAATTTCGTAGCCCCGCCGATATGCAGGAACACCTGGAACGCGTATTCTGTTCCCAGGCCCAGAGCTATCAATTTATAAAATGGATTCTTAATCTGCAGAGAAATATTCACAATCATCAGGAAAAAGCTCATACAGATGAGAATCAGGCAGATGGCACATATTCCCCCCAGTTCTTCGCAGATAGCTGAAAATACAAAGTCTTCCTCCGCCACAGGAATGCTCTCCGGAGAGCCCTGGTACAGCCCCATGCCAAACCAGCCTCCTGTGCCGATGGCAAACATGGACTGGACAATCTGGTATCCCTCCTGCTCATAGACAGAAAACGGCCTTTTCCACGCAGTAACCCTCTCCTGCACATGGCCAAAGAGAAAATAGGCAATCACTGAAGCCGCCGCTCCCCCTGCCATTCCCCCCGCAAAATAGATGGGGTTGCGGGTTACCACATACACCATCACCAGGTAAGTGATAAAAAATACCAGAGCGCTTCCCAGATCCCTTGACATAACCAGAATCAGCACATGCATGCCTGCAATCACAGTGGCACGCACCACCTGGGGAAAGCTGGAATTCTTCCACAGCAATGACGCCATGAAAAAAACAAAAATGATTTTTACAAATTCTGACGGCTGTACCCCGAATAAAGACAATTTTGCCCCAAAGGTAGTCCTGCCCAGAACAAATACCGCTGCCAGCATGACTACGCCCAGGCCTGCGTAAATCCAGGTGAGCTTTTTCAGAAAGCTCATCTTCCGAATCATAACCGGGACCACCAGGGCCAGGGCGCTGCCCGCGGCCACGATCATCAGCTGCCGCTGTGCCTTTTCCATGTTCAGTCTGCACAGAATCACCAGGCCGGTGCTTATGAGCATACACATGTTATTGATCAAAAGCATGGATGCCTTTTTATAGAAAACCCGGTACAGAATCTCCACAGCCGCTATATACATAAGCACCTGGCCATACAGGAGAATCAGACGAAGCTCCCCGCTTTTTAAAAACAAAATCAAAAAGCTTAAGCTTAAAAACAGTACAATCACCACAAGCTGTTTCACCAGCATGGCTCTCTGTCTGTGCTCATCTCTCTTTTTTACCATCTGAAAACACTGCAGTGTATACAGAATCATCAGAATCGCCAATAAATATTTCGAAAGTTCTACAATTACGTTGACCACTTTACCACCTATTCTACTCCACGTTTCATATGTCCCCTGGTAAAAGAAACACCTTCCTGCACAATTCCCTGCTCATACGCCAGAAGAAACGCCTCCGCCGTCTTCTTAGTTTCCTCCCCGCTCTCCAGAGTAAAAGAAAGCAGGAACCGGCTCAGCCCCATTTTCAGCAGTGTATCTCTGTATCCCGGCAGTCCGTAGGGCAGACTGTTGTACACAATGTTATAACAAAAATCACAGTAACACTTCACAGGAAACTCTTTCTGATACCTGTCCCGGATGAACAGACACCGGGACTTTCTGTCACACTGCCGTGTATTCTTCTGCACACACTGGGCGGAAACCATCAGCGGCAGATAACCATATACTGTCATATAGCTCATGGAATTATCTCTGTGGGCAATCTCCCCCTGGTTCAATTCCAGAGGAACCATATCGGCCCCGGCTCCCTGCCCTCTCCAGAAATCCACAGCCCGGTCATTGTACGTATACATTCCCGCATCCAGATGGCATTTCCCGGCCCAGCCCTTGTAGGATAAGAAAGCGAAACTTTCCAGATTACGCACCAGAAATCCCCCGCATCCCGCTGCCAGCGCCTGGCCGCAGACCAGCTCCAGCCGTCCCAGATCCCGGCCCCTGGCCACGTGGGGCAGTGCCAGCATCCACTGTCTCCTCTCAGACAAATCCTGAAAATACTCTATGCCTCCTTTTGTATACAGCGCCTCATACAGAGAAACACTCATATACACTTCCCGGATTTTCTCCATAGACTCCAGAACGCTCCACTGTTCCCGGGATTCACAGGAGGCGGCCATGACAATCTGGGATGGTTTCTGATTCTTCCTGGGCACCGCTGCCAGAACACCGGCCGCACAGGCAGGCTGCTGCCTTAGATAAGGCTTCAGCATCTCCTCTTTCAGCGCCTGGATGCCTCTTCTTCGAAGGTCATTGAGCTGGCTTACCGGAACAAACAGTTCTTCCTCCATCTGAAGCTGGAACTCCCCAAAGTCGAAGGGCTCATTTCCGGTTTTGCGCATCTGTTCCACAATGCGCTCCCGGCTGGCAGGCTGGCTCTTTGCCTTTTGAGGAATATCCCCGGTAACGTTTATTGTATGACAGTCATCAGCAGATAATTCCAGTATAGCACGAGAATCCGAAGATAATATTAAATTCCCCTTAATTTTTTCTTTTCTTTTTCTAATTTCTGCCTGTTGGGAGCCA
>CANSYV010000168.1 GCA_947651335.1 uncultured Lachnospiraceae bacterium | reverse complement strand
ACAGATTTCCCGTTATCAAAAATGGGCTTTTGGCTTGTGGGCAGTGATTTTGAAAAAGTCATTTTCCCAGGTGACAGGCAGCAGCTGTTTTACCACGTCTCTGCCATAGATTTGGTAAATCACATCTTTCATTTGATTATTTCCCGTTGTATGCAGTTTTAACTGCCCATTTACCATATATTTTACGGAAATATCCGGATGTGACAAAGCCATCTGTTCCATTAGACTGCTGATATATCCCCCTTCTGTGGCAGCAGTTTTCAGAAATTTTTTTCTGGCTGGCACATTGTAGAACAGATTATGCACCAGAATGGTGGTGCCGTCCGGAGCGCCTATTTCCTCCAGGGATTGTTCCACCCCTCCTTCTATTACATAGCGGCTTCCTGTCATGGCGCAGGGGGCTTTTGTAATCATTTCCACCTGGGATACTGCGGCTATGGAGGACAGAGCTTCCCCCCGAAACCCTAGAGAGGCAATCTGCTCCAGGTCTTCGGCCTTTTGAATCTTGCTGGTGGCATGGCGCAGAAAAGCCAGGGGAATTTCTTCCTTCTCCAGGCCGCCCCCGTTATCGGTGATGCGCAGGAAAGAGATTCCCCCTTCTTTGATTTCCACTGTGACTGCAGACGCCCCTGCGTCGATGGCATTTTCCACCAGCTCCTTTACCACGGAAGACGGCCGCTCCACCACTTCCCCGGCAGCTATTTTATCAATGGTATCCTGGTCCAGTACGGCAATTTTACTCATCTGCATTCCACCTGTTCTTGATCTCATTCTGGAATTTGTACAGAAGATTCAGCGCCGCCATGGGGGTCAGGTTGGAGATGTCAAGTTCCTTTAGCTGGCGGATGATATCGTCGTCTTTTACAGCGTCCATCAGAGACATCTGCTGCATATCAATCTGGTCAAATTTCACGGAAGTCTTTTTCCTGGGCTCTGTCAGATCTTTAATAGCCGCGGTGATATCCGCGTCGCTCAATTCCTCCACCAGCTCTTTGGCCCTTTTGATCACAGATTCGGGAATGCCGGCCAGTTTTGCCACCTGGATTCCATAGCTTTTATCAGCTCCCCCTGTGACGATTTTCCGCAGAAATACAATGTCATCCCCCTGCTCTTTCACGGCAATGCAGTAATTGTTCACCCCAGGCAGTTTTCCCTCCAGCTCAGTGAGCTCATGGTAATGGGTGGCGAACAGTGTCTTGGCCCCTAAGAGCCTGGGATTGCTGATGTGTTCAATCACAGCCCAGGCAATGCTCAGTCCGTCGAAGGTGCTGGTACCCCGGCCGATTTCGTCCAGGATCAACAGACTTTTGGAAGTGGCGTTTCTGAGGATATTTGCCACTTCGCTCATTTCCACCATAAAAGTGCTCTGCCCGCTGGCCAGGTCGTCGGAGGCGCCCACCCGGGTAAAAATCCTGTCTACCACCCCAATGTCCGCCTGCTGGGCGGGAACAAAGCTGCCGATTTGCGCCATGAGCACAATCAGGGCTGTCTGTCTCATATAGGTGGATTTTCCCGCCATGTTAGGGCCTGTGATAATGGATACCCGGTTTTTCTTGTTATCCAGGTATGTGTCATTGTCGATGAACATACCCCCTGGGATCATATTTTCCACCACCGGATGGCGGCCGCCTTTAATCTGGATTTTTCCGCTGTGGTTCATGCGGGGGCGCACATACTGATTCCTCTGGGCCACTAGCGCAAAGGAGGTGAACACATCCAGGGCGGCCAGAGCCTTGGCCGTCTGCTGGATGCGCTTTACTTCCCCGGCAATCCGGCTTCTCACCTGAGTGAACAGTTCGTATTCCAGAATGTACAGCTTGTCCTCTGCCCCGAGAATCATATCTTCCAGTTCTTTCAGCTTGGGGGTAAAATAGCGCTCCGCATTGGCAAGGGTCTGTTTGCGGGTGTAATCCTCTGGAACCAGGTCTTTGAAAGAATTGGTCACCTCCAGATAATACCCGAATACCCGGTTATACTTGATTTTCAGATTTCTGATTCCTGTGCGCTCCCGCTCGGAGGCTTCCAGCTGGGCCAGCCATTTAGTTCCCTCGGATTTGGATTTTCGGTACTGGTCCACCTGTTCGTTGTAACCGTCCCGGATAATCCCCCCCTCTTTCACAGCCAGAGGCGGGTCCTCTAAAATGGAACGGGTTACCAGCTCACACAGGTCTTCCAGCCCGTCCATGTCTTGATAGATTCTTTTTAAAACAGGCTGTTCAAAATTCTCCAGCAGGTTCCGGATAGGAGGAATCCTCTCCAGGGAGGTGCGGAACGCGATTAAATCCCTGGGAGTGGCAGACTGGTAGCTGATGCGGCTGATCAGGCGTTCCAGGTCGTAAATGGGTTTTAAGTACTCCCGGATTTCATCACAAATCATAGGCGCGTCCAGGAGCGCGCCTACGGTATCCAGCCTTTCATTAATCAGGGTTTCATCAATCAGCGGCTGCTCCACATAACTGCGCAGTGTCCGGGCTCCCATGGCGGTACAGGTTTTATCCAGCACCCACAGCAGAGAACCCGTTTTATTCTTTTCACGCAGAGTTTCCACCAGTTCCAGATTGCGCCTGGTGGAGCTGTCCAGCAGCATAAACGTTTCTGTGGCATAGGGGATGATCTTCACCATATGCATCAGAGAATTTTTCTGAGTTTCCTTTAAATATGTAAACATGGCGCCTGCCGCCACAGTCCCGGTGTCGTAATCTTCGATTCCCAGGCCTGACAGATTTTTCACATGGAAATGCTCCATCAGTGTCCGCCTGCACAGTTCATCGTCAAAATACCAGGAATCCAGTGTATACAGGCAGATGCCCAGGCGCTGCTTGATCTCCTCCAGGTCCAGCCCGCTGACCAGCAGAGACTCATTGCAGATAATCTCAGCAGGGACGAATTTGTTGATCTCGTCCAGAAGACGGCCATTGGAGTCTGCCTCTGTGAGAAAACAGTCCCCTGTGGTCACATCCGCGATGGCGCATCCAAACCTCCCCTGGATATAGACGATACACATGAGATAATTGTTTTTGGTCTCATCCAGCGCCTGGGTGAACTGGGTGGTGCCGGGGGTGACAACCCTTACCACATCCCGTTTCACCAGACCTTTGCTGGCCTTTGCGTCCTCCAGCTGTTCGCAGATGGCCACTTTATTTCCCTTTTCCACAAGCATCTGGATATAGGTATCTGCCGCATGGAAAGGAACTCCGCACATGGGCGCCCGCTCCTCAAGACCGCAGTCTTTTCCGGTTAAAGTCAGTTCCAGTTCTTTGCTGGCTTTGAGGGCATCGTCAAAGAACATTTCATAGAAATCTCCCAGCCGGTAAAATAATATACAATCTTTATAAGCCTCTTTTGTTTTTACATATTGCTGCATCATTGGTGATAAAGCCATCAGATCATTTCTCCCATATAATAAAAGCCTTTACATTCTGATAGATACACATCTGTGATTTTTCCAATCAGTGACTGGTCTCCAGGAAAATGTACCAGTAAATTATTACTCAGCCGTCCGGTGAGCAGGCGGGAATCCTGATGATTCACCTGCTCCACCAGCACCTTTCCCGTTGTTTTCTCCAGGGACGCGCATTCCTCTTTTGCAATCTCCTGCACTGTCTTCAGCAGCCGGTCAAATCTGTCCTGCATCACGTCTTCCGAGACCTGGTCTTCCATCACGGCCGCCGGAGTCCCGCTGCGTTTGGAATACTGAAAGGTAAATGCGCTGGAGTAGCGGACCTGCCTCACAATATCCAGGGTATCCTGAAAGTCTTCTTCCGTCTCCCCCGGGAATCCCACAATAATATCAGTGGTCAGGGCCAGGTCCGGCATTGCCTGTCTGATGCGGCCCACCAGGTTGAGATAGCTTTCCTTTGTATATTTCCGATTCATTTTTTTAAGAATGCGGCTGCTGCCGGACTGGACAGGAAGATGCAGGTGGCGGCAGATTTTCTCAGAAGAAGCCATGGTCTCAATCAACTCATCAGACAGGTCTTTGGGATGGGAAGTCATAAAACGGATTCTCTCAAGTCCGGGAATCTCAGCAATCTGTGACAAAAGCTCCGCAAAAGATATGGGATGCTTCAGGGTTTTTCCATAGGAATTCACATTCTGCCCCAGCAGCATCACCTCCACCACCCCGTCATCCACCAGTTTGTGAATCTCATCCAGGATTGCCTGAGGCTGCCTGCTCCTCTCCCGCCCCCGCACATAGGGAACAATACAATAACTGCAGAAATTGTTGCAGCCAAACATAATGTTCACACCGGATTTGAAAAAATATTTCCTCTGCGCAGGAAGATTTTCCACAATCTCATCTGTTTTGTCCCAAATTTCAACGACCATGGAATGGGATTCCATGGCCTGATATACCAATTGGGCAAATCGGTAAATATTGTGGGTTCCAAATATCAAATCGACAAATCGGTAACTGTCCTTTATTTTCTCCACCACATGGGACTCCTGCATCATGCATCCGCACAGGGCAATCCGCATATGGGGATTCTGCTCCTTTAAATGTTTCAGCTTTCCCAGACGCCCGTAGACTTTTCTGTTGGCGTTTTCTCTCACAGTACAGGTATTGTAGATCACAAAATCTGCAGTCTCGGACACACTGGGCACATACCCCA
>CANSYV010000167.1 GCA_947651335.1 uncultured Lachnospiraceae bacterium | reverse complement strand
TCTCAATCACCTGCCGCATATTCCTGCGTATCAACTGATTGCAGGTGTCCTCCAGTTCTTTTCGTTTGCCTGCGTTCTCCTTCATGGCGCAGTCCAGCAGTCCTTTCACAAGCAGTGGATTCGTCCAGCTGTAATAATGGGCGTCTTCATCACTGATCAAGTTCATATTTGCGATTCTTCTCAGCATAATAAAATCCCGGTTTTGCATATCATCCTCAAAAAGCAGCGTATAATAATACGCGGTATATTTCTCAGATCCAATAATTGGAAACAGCTCAAAATAATCCTGGAAGGCATTTTCAAAAATGGAATTTCCGGTGCCCCAGAACAACCGGTAGTAGATATCCGGCCGCTGGAACGCATAACGGTTGAAAAGTTCCCAGCCTTCCACATAAATGGTCAAAAGATCTTTGTCTGTGTCCATAAGTTTTCCGTATTCCACCATATATTCATCCAGGAAGCGGATGGAAGCCACTGCGATGAGATAATCCAGGCTTTCAAAATGTTTGTATAAAGCTGCGATGGAACAGCCGTTTTCTTCTGCCAGTTTCCGCACAGAGATTTCAGAAGAATCCTGAACCAAAAGTTTATGGTATGTGGATAAGATAAATCTTTTCTTTGTCTCAATGCCTTTTGCATATACTGCCATGGGTAAATATTCTCCTTGTAAACAAAAAACTTTTCCTTCAATAATAATGCATTTTCCGGGAAACATCAATACAATCTTATAAAATCTCATTGAGGGGAGGGATGTTTTCTGCTATAGTAGAGAGGGAAAAGAATAGCAGTGTTCCGGATATATTTTTTGAAAGGAGTTTTTTTATGGGACTGATAAAGGCGGCCGCGGGAGCGGCAGGGGGTGTGCTGGCAGATCAGTGGAAGGAGTTCTTCTATTGTGAATCCATGGATAAGGAAGTTCTGGTGGTGAAGGGCAGCAGGCGTACTTCCTCCCGTTCATCTAATAAAAAAGGCAGTGAGAATATTATCTCCAACGGCAGCGGTATCGCTGTGGCGGATGGCCAGTGTATGATCATTGTAGAGCAGGGAGAGATTGTGGAGTTCTGTGCGGAACCGGGGGAATTTACTTATGACGCGTCTGCGGAGCCCAGCATTTTTGCGGGAAGTCTGGGGGATGTGATTGAGGAGACTTTCGCGGCTATTGGCAGGCGCTTTGCCTATGGCGGGGATACCGGCAGGGATCAGAGGATCTATTATATTAATACAAAGGAGCTGGTGGACAATAAGTTCGGCACTCCCAATCCCATTCCGTTTCGGGTGGTGGATTCCAGAATCGGGCTGGATGTGGATGTGTCCGTCCGCTGTTCCGGGATGTATTCGTACCGGATTGCGGACCCGCTGACGTTTTATGCCAGGGTCTGCGGCAATGTGCAGCGGGAATATACCAGAGATGAGCTGGACAGCCAGCTGAAGACGGAATTTATCAGTGCCCTGCAGCCCGCCTTTGGAAAGCTGTCAGATATGGGACTGCGGCCCAGCCAGATCGTCAGCCACAATACAGAGCTGGAGGCGGCGATGAACCAGGTGCTTTCCAGTAAATGGGGACAGCTTCGGGGGCTGGAAGTGGTGAGTATCGCACTGGGCTCTGTGACCCTTCCGCCGGAAGATGCCCAGATGATCAAAGATGCCCAGCAGGCGGCTATGATGCGTGACCCGTCCATGGCGGCTGCGGTGCTCACAGGTGCTCAGGCGGAGGCCATGAAGGCGGCTGCCTCCAACAGCGCAGGAGCCATGAACGGTTTTATGGGGATGGGCATGGCCATGAATGCCGGCGGGGGAAATGTGCAGAATCTCTTTGCCATGGGCCAGCAGCAGATGTCAGGAGGGCAGGTGCAGGGCCAGCCGGCGCAGATGCAGCAGCCGGCGGCACAACAGTCCGGGGGATGGACGTGCAGCTGCGGCACAGTGTGCACCGGGAACTTCTGCCCTGAGTGCGGTTCGCCCAAACCCTCCGGCACCGGGGAGTGGGTGTGCTCCTGCGGCGCGTCAAACACTGGGAAATTCTGCCAGAACTGCGGAAAACCTTTTGAGGCGGGAAGTCTGAGATTTTAGGAGGAGGCATGGAAAATCTACAGGAATATAAATGTCCGTGCTGCGGCGGGGCGGTTGTCTTTGACAGTTCTGTGCAGAAGATGAAGTGTCCATATTGTGATACGGAGTTTGAAATAGATGCCCTGAAGGAATACAATCAGGAGGTGCCAAGCCAGCAGGCGGATGAGATGGACTGGGAGATGCCTTCGGGCAGCCAGTGGCAGGAAGGGGAGGCGGAAGGACTCCGCTCTTACATATGTAAGTCCTGCGGCGGTGAGATTGTGGGCGACGAGAATATGGCGGCCGCAGCCTGTCCTTTTTGCGGTAATTCTGTGATCATTACGAAACAATTTGAAGGTGCTCTGCGCCCGGACTGTGTCATTCCCTTTAAACTGGATAAAAAAGCGGCAAAAGAGAGGCTGGCTGGGCATTTGTCAAAAAAACGCCTGCTTCCCAAGGTGTTCAAGGATGAGAACCACATTGATGAGGTGAAAGGTATCTATGTGCCCTTCTGGCTGTTCGATACCCACGTCCGGGCTCATATCCGCTACAAAGCCACAACAACCAGGGTTTGGAGCGACAGCAATTACGATTATACAGAAACCTGTTATTATTCGGTCCAGCGGGGCGGTGACATTGCCTTTGAGCGGGTCCCGGCGGACGGTTCTTCTAAGATGGCGGATGATTTGATGGAATCCATTGAACCCTTTGATTTTTCTGAGGCTGTGGATTTTCAGACTGCATATCTGGCCGGGTATCTGGCAGACAGGTATGATGTGACTGCACAGGAAAACATCGGCCGCATCAACCAGCGGGTGAAGCGTTCCACAGAGGACGCTTTTGCCTCCACGGTGCACGGATACACATCTGTTGTGCCGGAGAGCAGCAGTATCAAGCTGTACAAGGGAGGTGTGAGATATGCACTGTACCCCGTGTGGATGTTACATACAACCTGGAATGGGAACAAGTATACTTTTGCCATGAATGGACAGACGGGAAAGTTTGTGGGAGATCTGCCAGTGGATAAAGGGGCGGCAGCCAGATGGATGCTGGGGCTTATGGTTTTATTTGGGGCGGCTTCCTATGGCGTTATGTGGCTTTTATGGCTGGCCGGAATCTTGTAGGAGGGACATTTAGAGATGGTAAAAAGGTCAGAACGAATGGATTCGATATATGCAGTAATGGCTGTGCTCTTTCTCTGTGTTTTCGCAATTCCTGGAATGATCCGGGCAGAGGAGGCATGGGCTGGTTCCGGAAATTCTTCAGGCGGCCATCCCCGTCTTACAGATGAAGCAGGGCTTTTGACCGAGCAGGAAGAAAGCGGGCTCCTTGCCCGGCTGGATGAGGTCAGTGAGAGGCAGAAGATGGATGTTGTGATTGTAACCACAAATAGTCTTCAGGGCTCGTCAGCCATGGATTACGCGGACGACTTTTATGACAGAAACGGTTATGGATATGGTTCCGGCAAAGACGGGGTGCTGCTTCTGATTTCCATGGAGGAGAGGGACTGGTGGATTTCAACCTGCGGGTATGGAATCACTGCCTTTACCGATGCAGGGATAGAATATGTGTCAGAACAGTTTATGAAAGACCTTTCGGACGGAAAGTACGAAGCGGCATTTCAGACTTATATCAGCCAGTGCGATGAGTTTATCGCCCAGGCGCGAAGTGGCAGACCGTATGACCGGGGAAATCTCCCCCATGAGCCGCTGTCACCCCTTTGGATTCTGGCGGCCCTGGGGATAGGACTGGTGTCCGCCCTGATTGCCGTGGCAGTTATGAAGGGCAGACTGAAAACAGTCCGCAGCCAGGGGGGCGCCGGCAGCTATGTGCAGGAAGGCAGCATGCACATCACGGACAGCCGGGAATTCTTCCTGTACAGGAATGTCCATCGGACAGCCAGGCCCCAGCAGACCAGTTCCGGAAGCAGTACCCATACATCATCTTCCGGGGCAACCCATGGCGGAGGCGGAGGTAAGTTTTAAGAAAACCTATGTAAATACAGGTGTCTATCGTCTATCCTTCAATGGGTGTGCCTTCCCCCATCATCTGAATAACAACTGCCTTGGCGTCTTCCAGATGGAACATCATCAATTTATGACCAGTTTCTTCATTATAGATATTTTTCAGATTGGGCATGGCATCCAAAGCTGCCTGGGCGTATTTGGGGTCTGTCTCAAATACGGCCTTTCCGGTATAGCGGAGCCATTCGCCATTGGGTCTGCAGGCGGCAATTTCAGTTAGGGGATTGGCTTTCAGCTGTTGGTATACATTTTTGAAATCGCCAACACCGAAAATTACTTTGCCGTCCATTTCAAAGTGAGCGCCCAGGGGACGCAGTCTGGGCTGGTCTTTATCTGTGGTTGCCAGGAAAAATATGCCGGTTTCTGTGAGGAAATCATTTAATTTGCTCATAATGTGTGTTTCTCCTTTCGTTTAGGAACTTTATAGAAATAGGCTGTGACCTCTATTTTTTTACAGCTCCTTAGGTAATTGTTATGGTAAGATAAGTATACTATATCCGGATTATTTATCAAGTAGGAAGAATAAGTTGACATGGTAAGGAAAAGTTGACCAA
>CANSYV010000166.1 GCA_947651335.1 uncultured Lachnospiraceae bacterium | reverse complement strand
GTTGTGGGAGTTTTAAACAATTCAAAAAAAACTTCGTTGTTTTCTATGGAGGAACGTGTTAATATACTAGAAAAGGTTACAGAGGACATACCCAATGTGAAGGTCAGGGCATTCGAAGGATTTTCTGTGGATCTGGCACGGGAATGCGGCGCTGGCGTGATTGTGCGGGGACTGCGGGCAATCACGGATTTTGAATATGAATTGCAGATGGCTCAGATTAACCGTATTCTGGCCCATGATGTGGACACTATGTTTTTGACCACAAGTCTGGAATACGCGTATCTGAGTTCTTCGTCGGTGAAAGAGGTGGCTTCCCTGAATGGGGACATATCCAAATTTGTGCCGGAACTGGTAGCGGATGCCATACACCGGAAAATAAACAGACCCTAGAGCGCATCTGGCTCTTGGAGGCGGAGCAATGAATAAGGAGAGTGTACCATGAGCAGCAGAATTGAGCAGATTATTGAAGAGATTGAGGAATATGTGGACAGTTGTAAGTACCAGCCTTTGTCCACCACAAAAATTGTAGTGAATAAAGAAGAGTTGGAGGAATTGCTGCGGGAACTGCGTCTGAAGACTCCTGATGAGATTAAACGTTACCAGAAAATTATCAACAACAAAGATGCCATTTTGGAGGACGCGCAGAATAAAGCGGACAGCATTCTGGCAGACGCACAGGCAAAAGCGCAGGAGATGGTCACAGAACATGAAGTGATGCAGCGGGCGTACGCCATGTCCAATGAGACCATCAATGCTTCCAATAGACAGGCCCAGGAAATTCTGGACCAGGCCACTCAGGATGCCAATGACATTCGTCTGAATGCCATTATTTATACAGATGAGATGCTGGCCAATATCGAACAGGTGATTCAGGAGACCCTGGAAAACGCGGGGGGCAAATACGGGATTTTCCTGGATGCCCTTCAAAGCTGCGCAAATGTGGTAACCCAGAACAGAAAAGAGCTGGCGCCCCAGACTGCCCAGGCGGCTGCCATGACCAGTTCTTATCAGACAGCGGCTTCTGCCCCTGTACAGGAGATGAAAGAGGAAGAGAAGCTGGATGATATCGACGACCTGGACGATCTGGATGAACTTGACGAATTAGACACACTTGAGGAAGAGTAAGCTGAACAGGAGCGCCAGGGAAGCGTTCAGCAGTTTTCCCTCCACATAGGGCAGAAGCGGCAGACCGGAGCTGCGGATGACTGTGTTTGTCTGTGCCAGGACGCACAGGCCGCCCAGGGAAGTGCATCCCATAGAGAGAATGTATCTGGCCTGGGCCGAGAGCGGTGACGCGGCGATGGCAGGAAGGCCTGTGGAGATCTCGAAAATGCCCAGAAAGAAAGGGGTGGCATTTCCCAGAGCCAGGTACTGGTTCAGCGCAGCGGATAATACAGAAAACAAAATGATAAAGCCCCCCAGACGGGTGATGGTTTCAAAGGCATTCATGATAGAGATATCCAGCAGCTTTCCTGCCGGGGGAAGCGGAGATATCTCTTTTCTTTTATGGTCCGGCTGTGAGGGGGCGGTCTGGTATCTGCGCCGGAAAAACAGGCAGGTGATGTAATTGGACGCATACAGAATTCCAAAAGAGGCCAGGGTATACTGAGGCATGCACAGGCACTGCAGCAGCACATAGGAAGACAAAAAAGCGGGACTGGGATTGTTGCTGAAGGTGAGAAGGTACATGGCCTCACTCTTGGGAATTCTTTTTTCTTTGTATAAATCCGCAGTGAGCTTCGCACCCATGGGATAGCCGCAGAGCAGGCCCAGAAGATAGACATAAGTGCCTGCCGGCGACAATCCGAAAAGGACACGGAACAGGGGGGCAAAGGGGGACAGCAGTTTCTCCGCTGTTCCCAGACGTATGACCAGGTTTGAGAGAATCATAAACGGAAGCAGGGTGGGAAGCAGAGTGTGAAACCAGAGCAAAAGACCCTGCTGGGACGCATGGAGGGCTTTCTGCGGGTGTGTGAACATGTAAACGAGAAGCAGGGCAATGCCCAGAGTTAAAATGTTTTTGGCTTTAAAAATCCGGACTGTCATGGGGTCCTCCCTTAGGCAAAGAATGAGTGTCCTTGGAATAGCGGCGGCTGTGCCGGCGTATACTTTTAAGTGTACTAACAGCTTTGAAGGTACGAAACTGCCGCGTGTACTTTTATAATATATTGCGTACAGCGGACAGAAATGATTGGGATGGAAAAGATTTGATAAAGCATATTTGGAAAATCATATAGGAGGATTGAGATGAATGCTGTATTAGAGGGACTGGAGCCTGTGAGAGTATTTTATTATTTTGAACAGTTAAGCAGAATTCCCCATGGGTCCGGAAATACCGGGAAGATCAGCGGTTATCTGGTATCTTTTGCAAAAGAACACGGGCTGGAATATATACAGGATGAGCTGGGAAATGTGGTCATCTTCAAAGAGGGGACGAAAGACGCTCCCCCGGTGATTCTGCAGGGGCATATGGATATGGTGGCGGAGAAGCGCCCGGACAGCGGCCATGATTTTGAAAAAGACCCGCTGGTCCTGGAGGTGGATGGGGATAACCTGACAGCCAGGGATACCACGCTGGGGGGCGATGATGGAATCGCGCTGGCATATGCACTGGCCATTTTGGAGAGCAGTGAGTATGAGCATCCGCCTCTGGAGGCTGTGTTTACTGTTGACGAGGAGATCGGACTTTTAGGTGCCAGGGGAATGGATCTTTCCTGTCTGAAATCCAAAAGAATGATCAATCTGGACTCAGAGGAGGAGGGCATCCTGTGGGCAGGCTGTGCCGGCGGCGGGAGTATCCACGTGGAAATACCCGTGAGATATATCCAGTCAGAAGGTGAGCAGGTGTCTGTGTCCATCTGCGGCTTAAAAGGCGGCCATTCCGGTTCTGACATTCACCAAAAGAGAGGAAATGCCCATATTTTGATGGGACGTTTTCTCTATGAACTGGACCAGGCAGCAGAATATGAGATCGCCGGATTATCCGGGGGAGACAAAGATAATGTGATACCTGCCCGGTGTGATGCGCGGCTGGTGGTATCTCCTGGACAAAAGGAGCAGTTTTTCTCTTTTATCGAAAGCTGGCAGAGAGATATCCGCAGGGAGTACGCAGGGTCCGATGAGGATATCACAGTGGATGCGAAAATGGGCGGGGAGGGAACATATGAGGTTTTGGACCCCTCAGCAAAGAGCAGGCTTTTGTTTTTTTTGATGCAGGTGCCCGACGGTGTGTACAAATACAGCGGTGTGTGCAGGCATTTGGTGGAAACCTCGTCGAATCTGGGCGTTCTGCGTCTGGAAAAGGATGCTCTGTATGGTGTCAGCGGTGTGCGCAGCAGCATAGAATCCGCCATTGGCCATCTGAAAGAGAAAATCGGTTTTCTGGCGGAATTTCTGGGCGGTACGGCAGAAGTCTCAGGCTGTTATCCTGCCTGGGAGTACCGGACGGATTCCCAGCTGCGCGGTCTGATGGCGGAAATTTATGAAGAAATGTATCAGACCAGGCCCAAAATCATGGCCATCCACGCCGGTCTGGAGTGCGGGGTATTTTACCAGGCCATCCCCGGTCTGGACTGTGTGTCCATCGGTCCGGATATGAAAGACATCCACACACCGGATGAGACCTTATCCATATCCTCAACGCAGAAGGTATTTGCGTATCTGCTGGAGGTTCTCCGAAGATTATAGAAAGGCAGTTTATGCGGCTGATTCGATATTTGACAGTATGTATGTGGCTGCTATTTGCCATAGCAGTTTTCTGTAAATACGAGACAGATATTTTGTATGCGAGAAGTACCGTTTCCGGGATAAAAATCCATGACCTGGAGGGGGATGCTTTCCGAAAACAGCAGCTCAATGCGAAATTAGTGGGAAAGATGGTCCAGAAACTTCACGGCCGGGCCCAGGGGGAGGTATCAGATGCCATAGCGGCCACTATGCTTATGGGGCATTTTTATCCGGAAAAGCTTTATACCCAGGCGCCTCTGGTGGAGCATTTCAAACGTGCATTGTGGGAAGAAAGCCAGCGGGCGTACAGAGCAGTGTGGGGGGATTTGGAATGCTTTCCGGTAAAGGCGCAGGAAGTTTTCTACGAGAATTCCTGGATGGCTCCCAGGGGAAACAGCGGGGAACGCAGGCATGAGGGCTGTGATTTATTTGGAGCATCCGGCCAGCCGGGCCATGACCCCATAGTCAGCATCACGGATGGAATTGTAGAGCAGTCAGGATGGCTTCCCCTGGGGGGATACAGAATCGGGATACGCAGTCCTGGAGGGGGATATTTCTACTATGCCCATCTGGATTCTTATGAAAGGGAATTTCAGAAAGGGGATACCATTACGGCCGGGCAGATTCTGGGGTTTATGGGGAACACCGGATATGGTCCTGAGGGAACCAGGGGGCAGTTTGCTGTTCATCTGCACCTGGGAATTTACATAGAGACACCAAATCATCCGGAACTGAGTGTAAATCCTTACTGGGTTCTGCGCTATCTGGAGACAGCTATGTAATTTTTATGAACTCTTTCATTTTGGGAGGCAAAAATTACAAATCTATGGTATACTAACTATTAAGAAATATGATGGTGTTTTCTTTAGTATAACGAGTTACTTGTTTTTTTATAAAAAAGAGAT
>CANSYV010000165.1 GCA_947651335.1 uncultured Lachnospiraceae bacterium | reverse complement strand
AACCGCTAATGGAATGGCTCTTATGGCTGAAAATATTGATGATAAAATCAGTGAGAACAGTATTAAAGAAATGCGTTCCACCATTCTGCTGATGCAGTTAATGTGCGCGATCTGTCTGGTATTGGCCCTGATCTGTCAGATCAGTTTGATTCAGTATGTACTCCGGTATGTGGTAAAACCCCTTCTTGGGATCACAGAAAAGAGCCGGATTCTCCAGGAAGGACGGCTGGATCTGGAATTGGATTACGATGCGGATGATGAACTGGGTGACTTGGCGGCTACTCTGAAGAAATCCGTGGGGATCATCCACAGCTATGTGGAAGACTTAAACCATATTATGGAACAATTGTCCCATGGGAATTTTGACGTCCACACATCCACATCGTACATAGGAGATTTCCGTTCCATTGAGGAGTCCATAGACAGCCTGACTTCTACGCTCTCTGTGGCCATCTCCAGTATCTGTGACGCGGAGCGCAGTGTTTCCGGCAATGCAGAGCAGCTGTCCGACAGCGCCCAGTCCCTGTCTCAGGGAGCCACAGAGCAGGCCAGTGCCGTGGAAGAACTGTCAGCCACTCTGGACGAACTGGCCAGGAATGCGGAGAAGAATGTGAAATCTGCGTCTGAGGCACAGGAGAACGCCCGTCTCACAGGGGAACAGGTTTCCATCAGCAGTCATCAGATGGAAGAAATGGTGGCAGCTATGGATGATATCAGCCAGGCTTCCCAGCAGATCGGGAAAATTATTGCAACCATTGAAAATATCGCGTTCCAGACAAATATTCTGGCGCTGAATGCGGCAGTGGAGGCGGCCAGGGCCGGCTCAGCAGGAAAAGGTTTTGCGGTGGTATCGGATGAAGTGCGGAATCTGGCCGCAAAATCTGACCAGGCAGCGAAAGCTACCAAGGAGCTGATTGAAAATTCTGTCAATGCCACAGAGCGGGGCAACCGCATTGTGGGAGAGGTTTCAGAGACCCTGAAAAAGACCCTGGAACTTGTCACAGAGTCCAACAGTGCCATCGGTGTGATCGCTGACGCGATCCATAACGAAGCGCTTTCCATCGCGCAGGTGAATGAAGGCGTCAGCCAGATTTCTTCCGTTGTCCAGACCAATTCCGCCAGCAGCCAGGAGTCCGCTGCGGTGAGCTCAGAGCTGTTTGAGCAGGTACATGTTCTGGAAGCGCAGACAAATAAATTCAAACTCAAACAATAGTATCACAAACCATTCAGGGATAAGGGGCATAAACTATCAGAAAAAGGATTTTTTTATGATAAAAAGACTATTTCTGTTTATGTCCCTTATGCTTTTTTTATTGGGATGTTCTGTTGACGTTTCTGCGCTGCCGCCTGCTTCCGGCGGACAGCAGGAGGGAATTGATGTGAGCCAGTGGCAGGGAAATATTGATTTTGAACAGGTGGCTGCGGCTGGTATTCGTGTGGTCTATATCCGTTCCAGTATGGGAAGCGGTTATGTGGACCCTTATTTTGAACAGAACTATCAGAGGGCCAGGGCGGCAGGGCTTCAGGTGGGATTTTACCATTATGTGACAGCGCGGACCGGCTCTCAGGCCAGATATCAGGCGCAGTTTTTTGTAAACACAGTCCGTGGGAAAGAGTTTGAATGCCGTCTGGCCATGGATTTTGAGGATTTGATTGGTTTATCGTCAGAAGAAGCGAATCAGATCGGATTATCCTTTATCCAGGCAGTGGAGAAATTCAGCGGAAAAGGAGCGGTTGTTTACAGTGATACGTCCAATGCCAGCTCTGTATTTGGAGGGGCTCTGACAGCTTATCCTTTGTGGGCTGCAGAATATGGGGTTTCTGAACCGTCCTCGTCGGTAAACTGGTCCGCCTGGGCCGGGTGGCAGTATTCTGACCAGGGACAGATACCTGGTATTTCCGGATTTGTGGACCGGGATGTTTTTACAGATGCCATGTTTTTAGAGTCTTCCGGGCAGGTGAGGCCTGTGGATAAGCCGAAGCCATCCTCACATACTGTGGTTTACCGGGTGAAGCCGGGGAATACGCTGTGGGGGATTGCCCATCTGTACCGGGTGAGTGTATCTGCCATTGCGGAAGAAAATCACATAGCCAATCCCAATTTGATCTATCCCGGAGAAAAACTGCGTATTCCCGTTAAGGATGACGGGACAGAGGCAGATGACTATTATTACACGGTGCGCTCCGGAGACACCTTGTCAGGTATAGCGGCAAAATACCGGACAACAGTGTCTAAACTGGTCTCCATGAACCACATAGCTAACCCCAATTTGATCTATCCCGGCCAGCGCATTCGCATTCCGGGATAAACGGTGCATATTCGGTCTGCCGCTTCCTTTGGCCGTTTTCAGGGTCTGTGAAAAAGCGGCAGTGAGGGCGGCGAAAACGTGAATATGAAAAAGCACAGGCATGTGGCGGCCGTCAGGCTCCAGGGCAGAAAGACATTATCTGTCCTGGGGCAGGTGTTCCGGACAATCAGAGCTCTCTGTGTGTAAAATCCAAGGAAAAGCCCCAGAAAGAAAATGCCCATATCCACGGCCGTAATGTGGCGGCCCAGGATTCCCGTATAGGTGTAAAATACAACAGGCACTGAGAAAGTTCCAGACAGTATTCCCCATGGGCTGGCAGAAAGCAGGGCCGGGACTTTTTCGCCCAGGCGCAGACATTCAAAGATAAAATAGGCGGTGAGTGGGAAAAAGATAAGCTTCATATGCTCCCATACGGATTCGTTGACAGAGGAAAACAGACCTGCCCACAGGGAATTTCCAGATAAACCATATAAGAAATGCAGGAAAGTGCCGGCCAGGGCGGTCAGCAGGAAGCCCAGTCTTGTGTAGAAGTTTAATTTTTTCTGCATACAAACCTCCGGTAAGGATTTTCAAGAGATTGATTTTTATAAGCTGATCATATCATACACCAGAATGGAGAAAACTATGTCTTTAAAAAAAATAGCACAGATGGCCGGGGTTTCACCGTCCACAGTTTCCAGGGTTCTGAATAACAGCAGTACTACCTGCGCGTCGGAGCAGGTAAAAGCCAGAATATGGAAAGCGGCCCACGAACTGAATTATGTACCCAATCAGTCTGCGAGAAATCTGAAGCTGGGGCAGGCAGGCCAGGCGCATGCATGGCATATTCTGATTGTTCTGGCCAGGGTGGAGACCCTGGATAATGACCCTTTTTTCAAAGAGCTGTACCGGGGGCTTGAAATTGAGATTTTCCGCAAAGGATTTACAGCAGAGATTCTGACCACAGTGAGAGAAGACATTGGACATGATATGAAAACCTGCGACGGGATGATTATTCTGGGTCGCTGTTCCGGGAAACTGCTGAACACCCTTTCTAAATATACGAGAAATCTGGTGGGAATCTGGCGCAATCCCATGAATTTTGAGATTGACGAGGTGGTATGCGACGGAAAGAAGGCGGCCCAGCTGGCTGTGGAGTATCTGATAAAAAGGGGACACCGAAAGATCGGCTACATTGGAGACTGCTCTTACGAGAGCCGGTATGTGGGGTACAATGAGACTATGATACGCAGCCAGCTGGCCATTGACTACAGCTGCATTGTGCCCACCGGACAGTCACGTGAGGAAGGATATCAGGCCATGAACCGGCTCATGGGGGACGAAGAACTGACGGCTGTGCTCTGTGCCAATGACATCACAGCTGTGGGGGCTCTCCAGGCTCTCAGGGAACAGAGGAAAATGCGGGGGAGGAAAATCTCCGTCATCTCCATCGACAATATCGAAGAAGCCCAGATGACCACTCCCCTGCTCACTACTGTGCACATTCCCCGGGAGGCCATGGCGCATATGGCGGTGGAGATTTTACACGACCGGATGCTCCACGGGCACACAGAGAGTCTGCGGGTGGAATTCCCCTGCCGCATTGTGGAGAGGGAGAGCTGCTTTTTCAGACACGCTTTATGATTGGAAAATCAGGGCTTTCACGAAAATGCTGATTCCTCCCAGAATAAATACTGTGTGTATGAGCAGGTCCGCCGTCTTTTCACTGAGTTTCAGGTCAATGCGCCCGCCAAGCCAGATGCCCAGCACAGCGGCAGGGACTGACAGCAGGGTAATGGCCAGGGTGAACTCGTTGAGGATGCCGGTAACCGCGTATACGGCCAGCCGGAATACATTTTCAAATGAAAAGATAAAGCATACATTGGCCCTGAACTGGCGCCTGCCGGATACATAGCGGTTCAGATAGGCAAGGAACAGCATGTTGATGCCGAACAGCCCGGAGAGGAAACCTGAGGTGAGAGACACCAGCCCCAGAATCAGCGGGTTATTTTTTCTATGTACCTGTCCGTCGGACTTCCGGGTCATCATTTCTATGCCAAGTCCGATGATAAACAGTCCAAGCAATGCCTTGATCACCCACTGGGAGCCTGTTTTCAGGAACAGGCTGCCGGGAACGACTCCCACCATGATGCAGACTGCAATGGGGATAGCCATCCGGGGAAGAAAGTCCTTTCTGTTTTTAAATGAGATATACAGATTGACAAACATGTCTACAGGCAGGACCCCAGGGGTAATCTGCACGTTGTCAATGCGCATGGCCATAATCGGATTGGCGATTAAGGGGGCATTTGTACCGTCTTCTGGTCAGGGAAGACCTACCCCGGGATA